>NZ_CAMZCS010000007.1 GCF_947305105.1 uncultured Fibrobacter sp.
ATGCTAATTTTTTTCACAAGAAGCCTTGTTTTTTAACATAGTTCATTGCGAGGGGCGAAGCCCTGAAGCAATCTCCGTTAGAGAATCTAGAGGTTAGAATCTAGGGGCTAGGGAGAAATATCACGGCTTCGCCGTCTGTTACTAACGCACGAAGTGCGTGATTCTTTTCACTAGCCGCTAGTCTCTATTCTCTAGTCTCTCGAATACTCACCGCTCACTGCTCACAGCCCACTGCTATTTCCTCCACCCTTCCATGATTTTCATGCAGCCGGAGAGGAGTTCGGCGGAGCGGTCCTTCGACTCAGTTTCCACGTAGCAGCGGAATTCGGGAGCGTTGCCGCTCGGGCGCAGGTGCACGATATCGCCGGAATCGAATTCCATGCGATAGCCGTCCGTCTCGTCGATGGAGACAACTTCACCGTGGAACGGCTGCGGCGCGGGGGCATCCTTGGGCTTGAACTTGGAAGGCACTGCGGTAAGCGCTCCGAACAACTTTGCGCCGAGTTTCTGCTCGCGGATTTCGGCAAGTTTCGCTTTCGAGGTTTCGGTCGGGAATTCCTTGAGGCGGTCGCTGAGCGTAAAGCGCTTCGGGAGTTTCTTGAGCAGGTCAACGACGCACATCTTCTGTTCGCGGACCATCACCATCACAGCGAGCATCGGGAGAAGCGCATCGCGGGTCGGGAGTGCCGGCAGCGTGCGGGTGCCGTCTTCGAATTTGCGCGTGAGGTCGGTCTGCAGCAGGAATCCGCCGTTCGCTTCGTAACCGGCGACAGAAACACTCGGGTCGTTCGCGTCGACCAGGCTTTCCATGCCAGCAATCACGTAGGGGCTGCCGATGCGGGTGCGACAAATCTTCTCGAAGCTGCCGGACTTTTCGAGCGACGTGTTGCAACTCACCGGAGTTGCAATGCGCTTGACGCCAAGCGCCTGGGCAGCCAAGATGCCCAGCACGTCGCCACGCAGCCACATGCCAACATCGTCTGCCAAAAGCGGGCGGTCGCTGTCGCCGTCCGTGCTGAAAATCGCATCCACGAAATCCTTGTGCGCGAAGTCGCGGGCAAGGTCTTCGTCTTCCTTGCGAATCGCCTCGGTATCCACCGGGATAAACGTCTCGCTGCGCGCGAAGGGCTTCACCGTAGCACCCAGGCTTTCGAGCACCTTCACCACGATGTCGCGGCCCACGGCAGAATGCTGGTACACGCCGATGGTGAGGCCCGAGAGCGCCTTCGTGCCGAAAAATTCCGGATAACGCTTGCAATAATTTTCTTCGGCTTCCGCTTCGACTGCCGGGAGCGCGGGCGCATTCTTCAACATGCCCTGCGCATCAAAAATGCCTTCGTCAAAATCCACCGCCTGCGAAACGATTCCCTGTTCGTCCTTCTTGGAAATCTCGCCCTTCGGGTGGTTGAACTTGATGCCGTTACGGTCTGCCGGGATATGGCTCCCCGTGACCATGATGGTCGGGAGCGCCTTGTCAATGCCATACAGCGCAATCGCTGGGCTCGGGATGCGACCGCAGTACACGACCTTCCATGCACTGTCCTCGCCAGCCTTCACAAGCGCCTTCAAGATGCGTTCGGTACTGGGGCGCAGGTCGCCCGCAATCGCGATCGTGTGCTCGCACTTGTAGCTTGCTTCGCAGTACTTGATAAAGCAACGCGCATACACATAGCAAACGCGGTCCGTCATCGCAGTCACCAAGCCACGGGCACCGCTCGTGCCAAACGCCACGCCGGATTGTTTCATCACCTCTTGCATCGAAACGCTCATATAAACCTCGAGATATAGTAGCTAGTTAGTGGCGTAAGTTCGGAAAACTGTGAGACTTTAAAACGCCGCTAGAGACAGCCTATTGTTTACGGGCTAAAAGATAAAAAACGGCTTGTGGGGCCGGAAAGGATGGCAATGGGTTATGCGTTTTAATGGCTTATTATGGCCGAGGCGACGACGCCTGCATCGGCATAGAGCACGAGCACCTGGCCCGGGGCCGAGGCGAATTGCGGTTCGTCGAAGCGGACGCGGATAAGGCCCTTCTGCGTGTCGAGAGCCTCGATATGGGCGGGAGCGCCCTTGTGGCCGAGGCGGATATGCGCAGTCAGTTCGCCCTGGAGCAGCGGAGAATTTTCCGACACCATCAGGTTCAGGTCTACACCGGAAACTTCGGTACAGTTCAGCGCGCTGCGGGGCCCGAGAATCACCTGGTTCTTTTTCACGTCAATCGCCACCACAAAGAGAGGCTCGGGCTGGCCGCCAATGTTCAAGCCCTTGCGCTGGCCGATAGTGTAGTGGATGATACCCTTGTGCTGGCCGAGCACCTTGCCCTGCATATCCACGAAGTCGCCGGGAACATTATCGGATTCGTCGAAGAGTACGGAATAGTCCCCGCATTCGAGGAAGTCCATGCTCTCCTTCTTGGTGGCGAAATCAATCCAGCCGATCTGCTTGGCGAGTTCCTTGACTTGCACCTTCGTCATGCCGCCCAACGGGAAGATGACTGTCGAAAGCTGTTCTGCGGTAAGGCGCGAGAGGAAGTACGTCTGGTCCTTGCCGTGGTCGAGCGCTGCGTACAAAAAGGGAACGTCGGGGTTCTTGAATTCGAGGCGGGCGTAGTGGCCGGTGGCGAAGTAGTCGAAATCAATTCCCATGCGACGGGCCGCCGTCTGGAGTGCACCGAACTTGATATACTGATTGCAGCGCACGCACGGATTGGGGGTGCGCCCGGCACGGTATTCCGCACGGAAGTAATCGAGCACCTGGCGCTTGTATTCCTCGGAAATGCGTACCACGTGATGCGGAATTCCGAGCCGGTCGGCAACCGTCTTCGCTTCGGCAATGCTCGCATCTTCGCCGGGGCCAAAACAGCCCTCGCGGCCTTCCACGTGCGGCATGTCGATGGAACCGTCCCACGTGGCCATCGTCATGCCGATGACCTCGTAACCCTGCTGTTTCAGTAGGAAAGCGGCGAGGGCGGAGTCCACTCCGCCGGAAAGTCCGACTGCTACCTTCTTTGTCATGCTCGTGCCTGCTTTCTTTCGCGGGTTGGAAATTTTCGCCTAGAGGTTTGCGTAATGGAACATCGCGTCGATGCACTTCTTGGCCTTCACGCGGATGTCCTCGTCGAGTTCCACGCGGTTCGCCTGTTCAGGGTGACGCAGCGTCTCGAGGATGTTTTCGAGAGAATTGGACTTCATGTACTTGCACATGCTGCAGCTACCGATGAATTCCATGTCGGGATGCTCGTAGTGCATGCGGGCGTTGAGGCCGCATTCCGTAAGGAGAAGCACCTTGCTCTTGGGCGGGAGACCATCGATGTACTTGACCATCTGACCGGTACTGCCCACAAAATCGCTGTAGAATGCCGCAGACGGGTTGCATTCGGGGTGGCTCACCACCTTGAGGCCCGGATTTTGGCTGCGGAAGAACTGGATAAGTTCGGCATCGTAGGTTTCGTGTACGTAGCAGCTGCCCGTGTAAAGCACGATGTCCTTCTTCACGCCACGGCTTTCCATTTCACTGATGATGTTCTGGCCCATGAGCTTGTCGGGGACAAAGCAAATCTTGTCGTTCGGGTAGGCTTCCACGATTTTCATCACGTTGCCGCTAGTGACGCACACGTCGCAAGCCGCCTTCACGTCGGCGGTGGTGTTGATGTAGCAGATGAAGGCATGGTCCGGATACTTTTCGCGGAGCGCCATCACGTCTTTGCCGGTAATGGAATCGGCAAGGCTACAACCGGTAAGCTTGCCCGGGATGAGCACGTCCTTTTCGGGGCTCAAGATTTTGGCCGTTTCGCCCATGAAACGCACCGCAGAGAACAAAATCGTCTTTTGCGGAACCTTCGTCGCATCTTCGCTGAGCTTGTAGCTGTCGCCCGTGTAGTCGGCGACGCCGAGTACGATTTCGGGAGCGCAATAGCTGTGTGCGAGGATGACAGTATCCTGGTCCTTCTTGCGCTCGTTGATTTCGTTGATCAGCGGGAGCATCTGGTCGACCTTTTCCCTAGTATAGTGGCAAAGGACAGCGCCTGGCTGGATCTTGTTCAGTCTGTTGAAGAGTTCGTCTGCGGTCATAATCCAAATATAAAAATTAGGGCCCCGAGCGTAAAGCCCGGAGCCCTTGGAGATATATTCCACTATTCGGCGAACAAGGCCGTAGAGAGGTAGCGGTCGCCGGTATCCGGGAGGAGCGCGACGATGGTCTTGCCCTTGTTTTCCGGACGCTTGGCGAGTTCCTTGGCGGCCCAGAGAGCGGCACCGGAGGAGATACCCACGAGAACGCCTTCCTTCTTGCCAATTTCGCGACCGGCTTCGAAAGCGGCCTCGTTCTCGACAGCGATAATTTCGTCATAGACCTTGGTGTTCAAGGTGTCAGGAACAAAGCCTGCGCCAATACCCTGAATCTTGTGGGAGCCAGCAGTACCCTTGGAAAGCACCGGAGAGCTTGCCGGTTCAACAGCCACGACCTTCACGTTCGGGTTCTTTTCCTTGAGGTATTCACCCACGCCAGAAACAGTACCACCCGTACCGACACCGGCCACGAAGATGTCCACCTTGCCGTCAGTGTCTTCCCAGATTTCGGGACCCGTGGTGGCCTTGTGAGCAGCCGGGTTGGCCGGGTTCACGAACTGGCCCGGGATGAAGCTGTTCGGGATTTCCTTAGCGAGCTCGTCGGCCTTGGCGATGGCACCCTTCATGCCCTTCGCGCCTTCGGTCAGCACGAGTTCGGCACCGTAGGCCTTCATCAGCTGGCGACGTTCCACGCTCATGGTCTCGGGCATCACGATGATGATGCGGTAACCGCGGGCGGCAGCGACAGAGGCAAGGCCAATGCCGGTGTTACCGGAAGTCGGCTCGATAATCACGGCGCCCTTCTTGAGCTTGCCGCTCTTTTCGGCATCGTCGAGCATCGCCTTCGCGATACGGTCCTTCACGGAACCGGCGGGGTTGAAGTATTCGAGCTTCGCGACGATCTTGGCGCCGAGACCTTCCTCGATGTGAGTGAGCTCGAGAAGCGGGGTGTGACCGATGAGCTGGTCGGCAGAGGTATAAATTTTAGACATGGCAGAAGTCCTTTTTTGCGCCTTCGGCGCTGTGGTTATTAAACAGAGGTTAATGGTTAGAATCGTTCTAAGCGGGATTTCCGCCTGACGAAGAATAAATTAGAAATTATTCCTATCATTTCAATAGGAAACAATAGGCAGAGTGGCAATTTCTTGCTTACATTTTGCTTACTAATAGTTTTTAACTATAGCCAATTCGCAAAAAAAACTATTTCTAGGCCATTTTGGGAAATTATTCCATACCTTGACTATATTTAGTACATGGAAAATCAATTCATCTATACCGCACGTATCGAAGTCCGCTATGCCGAAACGGACGCCATGGGAATCGTCCACCACGCCACCTACCCTATCTGGTTTGAGCAGGCGCGCACCGAATTTTTCCGCGTTGCAGGCGCCCCCTACGCCGAAATGGAAAAAGAAGGGTTCGCAAGCCCCGTCCTGGAACTTGGCGTAGAGTACAAGCGTCCCTGCCACTACGGCGACTTTGTCGATGTGGAAACCACGCTGGAAATCCTCGACAAGCTCCGTTGCCGCTTCAACTACAAGGTGTTTGTCAACGGGGAACTCTGCACCTCGGGCCACACCGTCCACATTTTCACGAAAAACGGAAGGCCCACGCGCGAACGCCCGGCCACGTTCAGCGCCATCGAGGCAAAAATTTTCGGCAAGCCAGAAAATAGCTAGATTTTTTCCTGTATGGACCAGCCCCTAGCAGAACGACTCCGCCCCCAGACTCTCGACGAGCTCCTCGGCCAGAACAAGATTCTGGGCGAACAGAGCATGTTACGCAAGAGCCTGGAAAAAGACTCCGTCCCCAGCATGATTTTCTGGGGCCCGCCCGGCTGTGGCAAGACGAGCCTTGCCCACATTATCCAGCAAAAGACGCGCAAACGTTTTGTCGCGCTTTCTGCGGTATCGAGCGGAGTCAAAGACGTGAAGGAAGTTCTCAGTGAAGCGCGCAAAATGAAAAACGCCTTCATGGACACTATCCTGTTCATCGACGAAATCCACCGGTTCAACAAGGGCCAGCAAGATGCGCTCCTCGGTGCCGTAGAAGACGGCACAGTGACGCTCATTGGCGCTACTACCGAAAATCCAGGATTCGAAGTGAACGGGGCACTCCTCAGCCGCTGCCAGCTTATTTTATTCGCACCCTTGAGCAAGGATGACTTGCGCACCCTTGTCTACAGCGCATTGCGCGACCACCCGCGGGGCCTGCAACTCAAGGATGTCGAAATCGAAGATTCTGTTGTAGACAAACTGATTGCACAATCCGAAGGCGACGCGCGATTCCTGCTGAACCAAATCGAATGGATTGGCAATAGCCTTGGCGACCGCAAAAAAATCGACGAGAAACTGCTTGAAGAGTTCCAGTACAAAAAGCCTTTGCGCTACGACAAAAGCGGCGAGGAACACTACAACCTGATTTCGGCACTGCACAAGTCCGTGCGAGGCTCGGACCCAGATGCTGCGCTCTACTGGCTGCACCGCATGATCCAGGGCGGCGAAGACCCGCGATTCATTTTGCGCCGTCTCATGCGCATGAGCATGGAAGATATTGGCCTTGCCGACCCGAACGCCTTGCTGCTTGCAACCAGCGCCCGCGAAGCCTACGACTTCATGGGAATTCCCGAAGGGCTCATCGCGCTCGACGAACTGGCCATCTACCTTTCGCTTGCGCCCAAGAGCAACAGCGTGGAGCTCGCCGGCATGGCCGCCGACAGCATCGTCAAGCAAACCGGGACACTGCCCGTGCCGCGCGCCTTCCGCAATTCCGTGACCCGTGTAGGCAAGCAACTCGGCTACGGCAACGACTACCAGTACGACCACGACAGCCCAGGTGCTTATTCCGCACAGGAACACTTGCCCAAACAACTGATTGGCACAGAAATTTACCACCCCAAGCCTTACGGCAAAGAAAAGCAACTCGGCGAGCGCCTTGCACAGCTAAAGCAAATAAAGAAAGAGCGGAACAACGCCGAAAAATAAACCACACAATAAAACAACGGGCCAAGGTGAACTGGCCCGTTGTTGGAATTGTTTTAGGTGCAGATATTAGTTCTTGTCCTTGATGCAGCGGACAGGGAAACCAAGATCAACACTATTAGCATTGTCTGAATAGCTTTCATTGTTATAAATGACGTAATGCGCATCATTTCGGCTTATCTGTTGTTCTGTTCTTGGGGAGGAAGTCCAGAACAAAGCAGCCTTCATGCCGTCGGATTTAACCTCTGTTTGAGAAACATCCATCATATACGACGACTGCATCAACGAAAAACCATATTCATCCGTCCCAGCAGGACTCCAACCATAATTCACTTTTAATTTCAGAATCCTCTGGCCATCATCAACAGCATTATTTAACGCCGCAAATTCAGCCATTGTCGGCAAACGCCAACCATCAGGGCAGTAACTCATAGCAGCTGGCCATGTGTAGAAACGACCAATACTGTCACAGTCGATACAAGCAGACTCGTCCGCGCCCGTTCCCGCATAGTTCAAATTCTGAGCCATCCAGGTCTCGGAGTAGATAACATTTCCGGAATCACCCTTTACAGTAATCTCAGTGAACTTGTAGGGCTGACCGTCACGCGTGTCGCAGAACTGATTGCGGATATCATACAATGAATTTGGATGACCTTCGCACCATTTATCGTTCTGTCCTTCCTTAACGCAGCAGGCGATACTAGATTCAATCTGGCCATCGACGCACCTCTGGGTCTTAGTCTCGTACGTCTGGCCACCGCACTTCGCAACGACCTGATGTTTCTCTTCACTCTTATCGCAGAACTGGAGATCCGGATCGTACGGGCTTCCAGCACACTTTTCATAAAGGACACCCTTCTCGCTGCAGAAGTAAATCATACCGTCATACGAGCCATCTTCTTTGAGGACGTTTTCAGCCAGGCCCTCGGCAATACTGCTGCAACGGCTGTAGATTGAACGATTGGAGCAGAACTGCGTCGTGTAATCGTATGGTGAGGTAACGCACAACGAAACAAGGAGGTCCGACGAATCGCAGAAATACCCCTGCACGTTGTAAGTGCCATCAGGATTGAGATACGGTTCAAGCCCTCCAAGCGCTTTGTGACAGAGCGGGTAGACCTTCTTGTCGTTCGAGCAGAACTGGGTCGCCGGGTCATAAGTGGCGACACCGCACGAGGCCTTGAACAGCGTCACGGATTCTTCGCCACACTTCACGACGATTTGACCATTTTCGCCTTCCGTAAGCGTGCAGTCATCGCCGTCTTCACCATCTTCACCGTTCTTGATGGTGCCAACGGTTTTTCCACCGCAAAGAATATCGAATCCGGTCTTGTCCTTGTTGGCCTTGGCGGAGCAACTCGTGCCGTTTTCACCATCGGCACCCTTTTCGCCCTTTTCGCCCTCTTTACCATCCTCGCCATTCTTGACAGTACCGACGGTCTTGCCATCGCAAACGATATCAAAGCCGGTCTTGTCCTTGGTCTGTTTGGCAGTGCAGCTTGCGCCATCATCGCCGGCAGCGCCATTGGCGCCCTTGTCGCCCTTGTCGCCCCTTTCACCGTCTTTACCGTTCATACGGGTCCAACCGTCACCGGTACAGACATACACTTTCGCAGAATCCTTCACGTACATGACCGAGCCTTCGGTCTCTTCTTCGCACTTCGGGAGTTCCTTGAATTTCTTGACGGTATCAAGAGATACCATTTCGCTCACATTGGTCACTTCGGTGACTTCATCACCGCACGCAACCAATAATGCGAAGCTGGCAGCAATACCTGATGCTACAATTACATTCTTTTTCATGTTTTATAATTCAACCTATGAAATTATTCGGCATTTCTCTTGATGCAGCGGACAAACATATATTGAGTCTTCGCCGTAATGCCTGTGTAATGCACACGGCCACGGACGCTGGCGCCATCAACATAGAAACGGTTCGCAGAAACAGATTCTAGTTCACCCTCCTGAGGAGCGCGTTCTGTTTTAGACCAATAATAAGCACTACTGGTGCTTGTAAAACTAGTCCCGTCATAAATGCCGCCCGAAGTTGGAGAAGAGAAGCCGCTTGTATTCGAACCACCTACACGATAATCTGTGGCGTATGAGCCAAAAGCATTCATCAAAGCACGATAGTCAGCATTTTCTGGCAAATCCCAGCCTTCCGGGCAGTAACTGTTCGCTGCGAGCCATGTATAGTAACATCCATACGTTAAGCACTTATCATCGTTAGAGATAGTCACATGTTCGCCTTCCTGCGTTTTTGTGTATTTCAAATTTTCCGTCATCCAGGTCTCGGAATAAACAACTTCACCATTTCCATTTGCCTTAGTAATCGTCTTGAACTCGTAGGGGTGACCATCGCGCGTATCGCAGAACTGCTTGCGGACATCGTATAAAGAATTTGGATGGCCGTCGCACCATTTGTTGTTCTGTCCTTTGGGAATGCAGCAGGCGATAGCTTCTTCAACTTGGCCATCGACGCACATATGGGTTTCAAGGACATACGTCTGTTCACCACACTTTGTAACGACCTGGGGTTTTTCTGGATCAGTTGTTCTGTCGCAGAACTGAAGATCCGGGTCATACGGACTTCCACTACATTTTTCATAAAGGACTCCCTTCTCGCTGCAGAAGTAATCCGAACTGTTATACTGACCTTCATCGTCGATGAGGTCTTCAGACAAGCCTTCGGCAACACTGCTGCAACGACTGTAGATTGAAGCACGGGAGCAGAACTGCGTCGTGTAATCGTATGGTACGGTAACGCACAACGAAACAAGAAGGTCCGACGCATCGCAGAAATACCCCTGCACGTTGTAAGTGCCATCAGGATTGAGATACGGTTCAAGCCCGGCAAGCGTATTATGACAGAGCGGGTAGACCTTCATGTCGTTCGCACAGAACTGGGTCGCCGGATCATAAGAACCGACACCGCACGAAGCCTTGAACAACGTCGCAGATTCTTCACCGCACTTCACGACGACTTGGCCATTTTCAATTTCCGTAAGCGAGCAATCGTCACCATCCTTGCCATTTTCACCGTTCTTGATGGTACCTACGGTCTTGCCGTCGCATACGAGGTCGAAACCGGTCTTGTCCTTGGTCTGCTTGGCGGTGCAGCTCGTACCGTTTTCGCCATCTTCGCCCTTGTCGCCCTGGGCACCCTTTTTACCATCCTCGCCATTTTCACCATTCTTAATGGTGCCCACGGTCTTGTCACCGCAAACGATGTCAAAGCCGGTCTTGTCCTTGGTCTGTTTGGCAGTGCAGCTCGTACCCTTATCACCGGCAGCACCCTTGTCGCCTTTTTCGCCCTTTTCACCAACGGCGCCATCAAAACTTTCCCAGCCATCGCCAGTGCAGACAAACACCTTGGCGGAATCCTTTACGTACATGAGGGAGCCTTCGATATCTTCCTCGCACTTCGGGAGTTCCTTGAATTTCTTGACCTGGTCAAGCGAAGCCTTTTCGGTCACGTTAGTCACTTCGGTGACTTCGTCGCCACAAGCAACCAAAAGGGCCAAGCTAGCGGCAATGCCTGATGCTACAATTACATTCTTTTTCATAGGAATTATTCCTTTTTTCATATTATAAATTTTTGGGTGTACATGCTATTTGTGTTTGATACAAATAACAGATTCAAGATTTACCTTATTATTAGTACCTATATTATTGAACCTACTATCCCTTATGGATACACGCCATGCTTCATCAGTATAAGTCGTATCTCCATCAGCCGTCCATAACAACGAACTTCTCCCGCGACTAGCCCAACCATCTCTTACTCCCTTGTAGCCTGCTTTTTGGTCAAGGAAGCTATAGCTAATCCCATATTTATTAACAGCATCAAACAAAACAGTATATTGCTGCTTTGTAGGCAAGTCCCAACCATCCGGGCAATAGCTTAAAGCAGCATTCCAAGTATAAAGACGGCCATCGGCATCACAGTTAGAAGAAATGCCGCCATAACAATCAGACTCACCTTCTTCCGTATTTGCATAGTTCAAGTTCTCAGCCATCCAGGTTTCGGAGTAAACAACGTTCCCGGAATCATTTTTTGCGATGACATCAACATACTTGTAAGGACGGCCATCGCGCGTGTCGCAGAACTGCTTGCGGATATCGTAGCGTGAACTTGCATGACCGTTACACCAGTTGCTGTTCTGTCCTTCGGGGATGCAGCAGGCGATAGCTTCTTTAATCTGGCCATCGACGCACATATGAGTCTCAAGTTCGTACGATTGACCGGAGCACAATGCAACGACCCTCGGTTTAGTTCCACTCGAATCGCAGTACTGAAGTTCCGTATCGTACGTGTCATCCCCGCAAAGGGCAACGAGCGAGTCATTCGCATCACAGAAATAACTAGTTCTGGTATAGACCCCATCCTCACTAAGTTGACCAAGGCCTTCGGGTTCCTTGTGACAACGTGGTTCGGCCCCAAAGTCGTCACCAGCACAGAACTGAGTCGTGAAGTCATAGGTTTTTGCATTGCACAAAGGCACAAGGAGGTCCGTCACATCGCAGAAATAGGATTCCACGTCATAGGTACCATCGGCATTAAGGCTTTGTTCAAAGCCTTCCAATGCTTTGTGGCAGAGCGGGTAGACATTCATGTCGTTCGCGCAGAACTGGGTCGCCGGATCATAAGAACCGGTACCGCAAGAGGCCTTGAACAGCGTCACGGATTCTTCGCCACACTTCACGACGACTTGGCCATTTTCGTCTTCCGTAAGCGTGCAGGCATCACCATCTTCACCATCTTCACCGTTCTTGATGGTGCCAACGGTTTTGCCACCGCAAAGAATATCGAATCCGGTCTTGTCCTTGTTGGCCTTGGCGGAGCAACTCGTGCCGTTTTCACCATCGGCACCCTTTTCGCCCTTTTCGCCCTCTTTACCATCCTCGCCATTCTTGACAGTACCGACGGTCTTGCCATCGCAAACGATATCAAAGCCGGTCTTGTCCTTGGTCTGTTTGGCAGTGCAGCTTGCGCCATCATCGCCGGCAGCGCCATTGGCGCCCTTGTCGCCCTTGTCGCCCCTTTCACCGTCTTTACCGTTCATACGGGTCCAACCGTCACCGGTACAGACATACACTTTCGCAGAATCCTTCACGTACATGACCGAGCCTTCGGTCTCTTCTTCGCACTTCGGGAGTTCCTTGAATTTCTTGACGGTATCAAGAGATACCATTTCGCTTACATTGGTCACTTCGGTGACTTCATCACCGCACGCAACCAATAATGCGAAGCTAGCGGCAATACCTGATGCTACAATTACATTCTTCTTCATGGGAATTATCTTCTTCTCATATTATAAAGTTTTGGGGTATAGATGCTATTTGTGTTTGATACAAATAACAGATTTAAAATGGTCCTTTAGATTAGTACTCGTATTACGGTATTCATCACCCGAGAAGTATATACGATATGCTTTATCTGCTTCTTCCTTACTTTCTTCAGACGTCCACATCATTGAAGCTCTTCCTCTACCAGTCCAACCAGCTGATGCTATGTATCCTGCTTTTTGGGCAAGGAAGCTATAGCTAATTCCATATTTCTCACCAGCCTTAAACAAAGCAGCATATTGCTGAGTTGTAGGCAAGTCCCAACCATCCGGGCAATAGCTTAAAGCAGCATTCCAAGTATAAAGACGGCCATCGGCATCACAGTTAGAAGAAATGCCGCCATAACAATCAGACTCACCTTCTTCCGTATTTGCATAGTTCAAGTTCTCAGCCATCCAGGTTTCGGAGTAAACAACGTTCCCGGAATCATTTTTTGCGATGACATCAACATACTTGTAAGGACGGCCATCGCGCGTGTCGCAGAACTGCTTGCGGATATCGTAGCGTGAACTTGCATGACCGTTACACCAGTTGCTGTTCTGTCCTTCGGGGATGCAGCAGGCGATAGCTTCTTTAATCTGGCCATCGACGCACATATGAGTCTCAAGTTCGTACGATTGACCGGAGCACAATGCAACGACCCTCGGTTTAGTTCCACTCGAATCGCAGTACTGAAGTTCCGTATCGTACGTGTCATCCCCGCAAAGGGCAACGAGCGAGTCATTCGCATCACAGAAATAACTAGTTCTGGTATAGACCCCATCCTCACTAAGTTGACCAAGGCCTTCGGGTTCCTTGTGACAACGTGGTTCGGCCCCAAAGTCGTCACCAGCACAGAACTGAGTCGTGAAGTCATAGGTTTTTGCATTGCACAAAGGCACAAGGAGGTCCGTCACATCGCAGAAATAGGATTCCACGTCATAGGTACCATCGGCATTAAGGCTTTGTTCGAAACCTTCCAATGCTTTGTGGCAGAGCGGGTAGACATTCAGGTCGAACGCACAGAACTGGGTCGCCGGGTCGTAAGAACCAGTACCGCAAGAGGCCTTGAACTGCGTTACAAACTTTTCACCACAGGTTACAACGACCTGGCCATTTTCGCCTTCCGTAAGCGTGCAGCCTTCACCGGCTTCACCTTTTTCTCCGTTCTTGATGGTTCCTACGGACTTGCCATCGCAAGTAATCTCAAATCCGGTCTTGTCCTTGTTGGCCTTGGCAGTGCAACCTGTACCGTTTTCGCCATCTTCGCCCTTGTCGCCCTGGGCACCCTTTTTGCCATCCTCGCCATCTTCACCATTCTTGACAGTTCCTACAGTCTTGCCAGCGCAAACGATATCAAAACCGGTCTTGTCCTTGGTCTGCTTGGCAGTGCAGCTCGTGCCGCTATCGCCATCGGCACCCTTGGCACCCTTGTCGCCCTTGGCACCTTTGTCGCCATCCTTACCATTGACCTGAATCCAGCCGTCGCTGGAGCAACCGTACACCTTTGCGGAATCTTTCACGTATATGAGAGTGCCTTCAATATCTTCTTCGCACTTCGGGAGTTCCTTGAATTTCTTGACAGTGTCGACAGAAGCGTTCTCACTCACATTGGTCACCTTGGTGACTTCGTCGCTGCAAGCAACCATAAGTGCTAGGCCCGCAACAAAACCAGATGTAACAAGTATGCTTTTTCTCATAGAGAGTTCCTTTTTTTATTCATAAAAAAAATGTATCAATTTTGTATCCAAATGTATGTTTTTTTTAAACATCTGTAAAACGATTACCTTTATGTTACAATTAATTTACATTGCATGTAGGGTTAATCAGGCTTTCGTTCGCCAAAATTTAAAAAAAAACCAATTTCTTGTTGATTTCGGCAGTAACAGTTAAAACTGCTCCAGCAGTCTGATGCGTTCGGGAGTGTCCGGGTGTGTACAGAACACCAGGTTCACCTTCGCGACAAGGCCCGTAAGCCCGCCATCGTCTTCTTCGTCGGGATGGACTATATAGAGTTGCGCCACGTCTTCGCGCCTTACCTGGCCAAGGCCCGGCGCAGAAGATATCTTCCGCAAGGCAGAGGCAAGTGCCACGGGATTGCCACAGAGTTCCGCCCCACCGGCGTCGGCCACATATTCACGGCGGCGAGAAATGGCAAGCCTCGTGAGCGTGCCAAAGAAGAACGCGACAGATGAACATATGAGCAAAAGCAGCGCGGCAGCGACAACAATCAAGATGCCGCCACCCCCCTTGTTGCGACGACCGCGACCCACAGCCACCACACGCCCTATATTCGCAAGTATCTTCACAGAAATGGTCATGAGCGTCGAGAATATCCCGACAAACACAATGCACACCACCAGCAAGCGCGTATCGCGGTTCTTTATGTGGGTGAGCTCGTGAGCGACTACGGCAGCGAGTTCATCGTCGTCCAGAGCATCGATAATCCCCGTCGTGAGCGTAACCGTATAAGACTTGTCATCGATTCCGCTCGCAAAGGCGTTCATGCCCGGATCGTCGATGATGTTGATTTTGGGCATGTAGATATTGCCCGCTATGCAAAGGTTCTCGACAATATTATAGACACGCAAGTTCTCCTTGCGTTCCAAGGGGCGGGCACCCGTGGCTTTGCGGATAATCGCCGTATTCGCAAAATACGCGATAATAAACCACACGGCAGTCACGCCAAGCGCATAAGGCAGCGCATCCACAAAAAACGCCCAAATCAGCGGCCAATGCAACACATCGGTCGAGAGATTGTCGACACACAGGTGGGAATACGGATTCTCCGAATAACAAAATACACCACAGAGATCAAGCCCCGCAATGACCATCAACACCATCGCAAGTAAAATGACCGGGAACAGGAACAACAAAATGACCGTGTTCCGGTTGTTTCGCCAAATCTGGGTCTGGATACCGACGTATTTCATTACAGGTCGCTCGCGCCGCTCGCTTCGAGGCACGGGCTCGATTGCTTACGCAATCTTCGAGGTATGAGGTAGATAGTGGTTAGTAAACAGTGGTTAGTGGTTAGGAGCAATCTCCGAGCTTGTCCTTTAACTGCTTACTAATCGCCTTAATCCTCACCGCTCGTGCCTCGTGCCCCGAGCCTCGCGCCTCGTAGCTCTAAAACTTCACCTCGGGGGCTTTGTTCAGGGTCTCGCGGCCTTCGCTGGCCTCGTACATGGGAGCGCGGCTGAAATGGAACATCCCGGCGATAATGTTGGAGGGGAACACTTCGCAGGCGTTGTTGAATTCGCGCGTCGCGGAATTGAAGAAGCGGCGGGCAGCGGAAAGCTTGTTCTCAATGTCGGCAAGTTCTGTCTGCAACTGCAAGAAGCCTTGGTTCGCCTTGAGTTCCGGGTAAGCCTCCAGCGAGACCTTGAGCCCGGCAAGCGCACCGGTCAGCGCCTTGTCGGCAGCGACCTTTTCGTCGACCGTTCTTGCCCCCATCGCGGCGGCACGGGCAGCAGTCACCCTTTCAAGAGTTTCCTTTTCGTGGGTCGCGTAACCCTGGACCGTATTCACCAGCTGCGGCACCAGGTCGTAACGCTGTTTGAGCTGCACTTCGATGTTCGAAAACGCGTTCTCGCGGTTGTTGCGGAGCTTCACGAGACCATTGTACATAGAAATGGCCAATACAATCAGAATGACTACAACGACAGCGACAACAATTCCTACTGTCATAAGGACTCCTCTGCTAAAGTTTACTTGACGTACATTATAGAAAATAGAAGTTACAAAACAAAGAACGAGACAGAAATATTAGTCTGCCAAAGCGGCTCGTCCGAATGAATCGTGTAATAGACCATCTCTCCGGCCCGCAACTGAACACGGTTAAGCAGGGTCAGAGTCGCTCCGGCATACTGTGAGAAGATAAAGGGGCCGGCCTCTAACATTGCGTCGTAATCTCCCGGTTCTTCAACATTTCCTAAGTAGACCTCATCCCACACAAACGGCAGATAGAGTCCCGTTGAAAAATTTAGGGACCATTTACTTGTAATAAATATACTCGAATATGTAAACAGGCTAAGGTTTATGTTTTTCTGGTAATGCCCCTCCTCAAAATCGCCTTCCGATTTTCTATCTAACCAGTTATCATCCATGGATACGTAATGACCGGAATAAATGGCTTTTGACCTTAAAAAATGTAGGTCCCCGCACCTAAAAAAGGTTCAGGGAGGTTGGTTTCGAACGAACCCTTTGTCACGTTGGCCAAGCGACCACTGCATCCACACAAAAAAATGGATACAACCAAAAAGAATACAACTCGCCAACCGAGAACTATTTCAATCTTCGGATATTTCACTATACTAATATATAATTAATATAGTGATATACAAATAAATTTCTTATTTCTTCTTTTTCTTGCGGGCGGCCTTGACACTTTGAACGGCAGCCTTCAGGGCCTCCTTCTTGGCCTGTTCCTCTTCGGGCGTGGGCTTGGTGTCTTCGAGCAGGCGGTCGGCCCATTCGTCCCAGAACTTGCAGCGCTCGCCCTCGAGCTTCATCTTGGCGAACTTCACCGGTTCGGTTTCGACAGCGAGGTTCACCATAGATTCCTTGTAAGCCTGCGGAAGGCCTGCCACATGCGACATACGCTGTTTGAGCTCGGCGACGGTCGCATCCAGAATGTCCACCTCGAAACGGCGTTCCACGTAACGGCGGGTAATGAACCCGAGCCCCATGAAGTAGTCGCCCTGGTTGCCTTCGGCCAAGTAGTTCTTGCCGCGCAGTTCCTTGAGCGCGAGCACGGCCTCTTCGTAAGGCGGGAGCCTGGGGGCGGCCCCCTTCTTTGCAAATTTCTTGTGCAAGAACCAGCCGAGGAACACAAGCAATACCACGCCCACGACAATCAGCACGATATAGAACCATTGCGGCAGCCGCGGGTCGTCCATGGGGTCTTCCGCTTCCAAAATGTCCGTCTCTTCGCCGGTAGTACGCGGCGAGACCTTCACGGCCACGGGGTCGGTACGGGTCTTTACGGTATCGGAACCGACAATGGCAGAAACCTCCTGCGGGGCAATCATGAAGTCACCACTCACGAAGGTGTTGAGCGTCGCGAGCCAGACGAACTTTGCCATACCCTTGGGCATGCCATCAGTCAACTTCTCGTTCTTCATCTCCTTGACTTCGAAACTACCCAAGTTGCCGACAAAGCTCGGCAGGTCCACGGTGGCGCTCTCAGGAGCCACCACCTGAATTTCGTAGTTGAACATGTCGCCCACGAACACCTGGGCATTATCGACATTCGCCTTCACGGAAACATCGAAGGCAAAGGCGGAAGTTGCAAAAAAGACTGTTAATGCAGCAATAAAGGCAAGGCGATTCGATACTCGAGACATATAAACCTCAGTACACAAGAATATACAAAAATTGGGATTTGGCGACCAAGCGACACTAGAGTCCTTTACTATATTCGAAAAACTATGGTTTCACGAAGAGTCTGCAGGTCGGCGTTGATATCGGTGCTATTTTGCGCTGCGTTTTCGTTTGCGGACGGTTCCACCGCCAAACAGGATTCTCTTTCCGCCGACAGTTCCACGGTCAGTCCCGACACCGCCTCGCTAAAGATTACAAGCGAGAACGTCTTATCCATCATGTCGATTATATTGCCACACAACTCGCTCCGGAATTCCGAAACGCTCCACAACTGGCCCTTCTTTGCGTTCGACTCTCCTTCGTGGGCGTACAATTTCAATATACGGCGGGATTTCGGTAAACTCCTCGGCCTAAAAGGGAATGCATCGGGCGATGCGAGCTTTGCAGGAATCGGAATCAAGACAGGAATTGCCATGGAACTTATCCACCTGCTTGAACTCGGCGTGGAGGCTAACACAAAAACATCGCTGAACTACGGCAAGACGGCGACATTCATGGGCGTTTATGATCCCGAAAAAAGGAACTACCGGCAGGATGCCATGTTTACGGAATATGGTTACGGGCTGCGCTACCATTCCGCATTGACCTTCCCCCTACTTGCACTGCTGCCCAAATCCGACTGGACAAAAATTATTTTGAAGGGGACCGCCGAACTCACCTATTCGGGCTATACCGGTGCCGAGGATAAAGAAGTGTGGAAAGCCGGAAACGAGAACTGCGTGAACGGTTTCAAATACAGATACGGCGGGACGTTGATTTACATGATGCCCTTCAGGCGCGTGCCCATGGCCATGGTATCGGTCAACGCAAGCGGGTTCAAGCACGAATACGACTTCGACAAAACATACGAAGACTACAATCCGGGATTCGTGACTGTGAGCGTTACGCCCATGGCAACCGTTAAAATAAGCGAAAAGTGGAACGGGATGCTGATGACCGTCATTTCGCGCGACCGCGTGTTCGAAAACCGGCGCTACCCGACTACCGAAGAACTGCTGCAGAAACAAGTCGGGAGCGAATGGGACTTGCGCGTGGTGATGTTCGTTCTCAGCCGCAAATTCTAAATCCCGAGGGATTTCTATATTTTAACCGAACCGATCCGGCAATAGCCGGTGCTTGGGGGTGCTGCTGGCGAGTGCCGCGGCTGAGAAAAGACCCCTTGAACCTGTGCCAGTAATGTGGCCGTAGGAAAAGCGAGGATTTGATGGATTCTCTCCTTAAACCTTTTATGAACTCCCGCAAGGTGTATGTTCCGGGAAAAATGTACCCGGACATCCGCGTGGGAATGCGCGAAATTTTGACTGAAGACCCCGAAACGCCTGTCGTGACGGTGTACGATACAAGTGGCCCTTACAGCGATGTCGATGCCAAGCTCGACGTGACGAAAGGGATTGAACGCTTCCGCGAACCCTGGATTATGGAACGCGGTGACGCCGAACAGCTCGACGACATGACGTCTGCTTATGGCCGCGCACGCCGTGCAAACCACGAACTCGACCACCTGCGCTTTAATGCGGAACACCACCCACTTCGCGCGAAGGCGGGCCACCACCTGACGCAGCTTGACTATGCCCGCAAGGGAATCGTCACCAAGGAAATGGAATACGTAGCAATACGTGAAAACCAGCGGCTCGACGAGTTACAGGCCCAGGGCAAGATCAAGATTGAAGGCTCCCCCATTACGCCGGAATTCGTGCGCGACGAAATCGCCGCGGGCCGTGCGATTCTGCCGGGAAACATCAACCACCCGGAATGCGAACCGATGATTATCGGAAACCGCTTCCTCACGAAAATCAACAGCAACATCGGCAATTCGGCCATTACCTCTTCGATTGAAGAAGAAGTCGAAAAGATGGCTTGGTCCGTGCGCTGGGGTGCCGACACCGTGATGGACCTTTCCACCGGAAAGCATATCCACGAGACGCGTGAATGGATTATCCGCAACAGTCCCGTACCTATAGGAACAGTGCCTATTTACCAGGCGCTCGAGAAGGTGAACGGCAAGGCCGAAGAACTCACGTGGGAACTGTACCGCGACACGCTCATTGAGCAGGCGGAACAGGGCGTGGACTACTTCACGATTCACGCAGGCCTGTTGCTGGAACACATCCCGCTCACTGCCAAGCGTACCACGGGCATCGTAAGCCGCGGCGGTTCCATCCTTGCCCTCTGGCAGATGCGACACCACCAGCAGAACTTCCTGTACACGCACTTCCGCGAAATCTGCGAGATTCTCGCCGCCTACGATGTGGCAGTCTCGCTCGGCGACGGGCTTCGCCCGGGGTCGTTGGCCGACGCCAACGATGCGGCCCAGTTCGGAGAACTGGACACGCTCGGCGAGCTCACGAAGATTGCCTGGGAATACGGCGTGCAGGTGATTATCGAAGGCCCGGGCCACGTGCCCATGCACAAGATTCAGGACAACATGGCGCGCCAGCTCGAAAAATGCCACGGCGCCCCGTTCTACACGCTTGGCCCTCTCACCACCGACATCGCTCCCGGCTACGACCACATTACGTCGGCCATCGGCGCGGCACAAATCGGCTGGTACGGCACGGCCATGCTCTGCTACGTGACACCCAAAGAACACCTGGGGCTCCCCAACCGCGACGACGTGCGCGAAGGCGTGGTCACCTACAAGCTCGCCGCCCACGCGGCCGACCTTGCAAAGGGCCATTTCGCGGCGCAGTTCCGCGACGACGCCCTTTCGCGCGCCCGCTTCGACTTCCGCTGGAACGACCAGTTCGCGCTATCCCTCGACCCCGAAAAGGCCATGGAATTCCACGACAAGACGCTCCCCGGCAGCCAGGCCAAGTCGAGCCATTTCTGCAGCATGTGCGGTCCCAATTTCTGTAGTATGCGTATTTCACGCGCCATCAGGAATTTCATCGCCACTGGCGAGGTGGGTGACGTCTAATTAAGACCATTCAAAAAAATTCGGCAACAGGTACTCACCTGTTGCCGTTTTTAATGTCAATCTACGAAAGTATTAGTAGTTGATGGCTATGTAACCGCTTCCTGCACCGAAGCGGCGATCAAAGCTATCAAAGCCGTCCCAAAGGGCATCCCAGGCAAAGCCGATTTCAAGCTGGACCGCAGAATTGCGGAAGAAGATGATGCCCAGTTCAGCACCACAGGCAAGGCCTATCGCAAATCCTTCGTTGTCGTTGTAGTAATGTTCGTCCGACTGGATGCCGAGACCGACTCCCGCACCGATGAACGGGGTGACAACGCCCGTGCTCGGGAAGAAACGGCCACCCAACAGGAAGGCTTCGTGCCACTGCCATTTGTCGCCGAACGAGATGTTCATATTATTCACGATAGTAATGGCGGCCTGCGGGATAACCTCGAAAATACGCGCATAATGGAAGACAAACGCCTGCTCCCAGGAACGATCGGTATCGCGGACCTTATGGCAGTCTTCACTCACGCAATTATCGTCAACAAAATCATAGTTGTGCCACATGGCCATACCCAAACCGTAGCTCACGTAGTTGCGGGTGGGGCGCTTGCGGGCGAAGTTTTCACTCGGATCTTCACCGGAATCGCGGGAACGTTCGACCGGCACCACATACACCACCTGCGGTTCGCTCATGGAACTCGGCTCAGGAGCATACGCCTGCGAAGAAGCGGATTCATCTTCGACATTGGCGAGTGCCTGCTTTGTCGCATTTTCAATAGCCACATCCAAGTCATCGACAGAAGAAGCCTTTTCCTTGCCCGTACCGACAACTGTACCATTTTTCACCTGCTCGCTGACCACCACAATGGAAGAACCCATCGTCATCAAGGACGTGCGGAGCTGGATTTCGGCACCGGATTCCACAGGGGTGTTACCCGTCTGGCCGACAGCGGCACGAACAATCGATTGTACCATGTCGGGGGCGTCGGGCGCAAAATCCGCACCCGAAGGAGAAAGAACTTGGACATTCGCGGCAAGCGAAAGACTCGCCAAGGAAAAAATAGCGGCAATAAAATTTTTCTTCTTCATGCCATAAAGATATAAAAAAGGGGATAGAGGTTAGGATCTAGGGGCTAGGGGAAATGCCTCTTTTACATATTACTACTTTTTAGAGGCTCGAGGAGGCAGCAACGAGCTGTGAGCGATGAGCAATGTACCCCTAACCACTGTCTACTTCCTACTGTCTACTTCCTACTAACCTATGAACAAAGCCGCCATTATCGTTGCCGTATCCATGCTCCTGAGCCGCGTACTCGGGATTTTCCGCGAAATGTTGCTCGCCCATGCAGCGGGCGTGTCGCTCGAAAAGAACGCTCTCGACCTTGCGTTCATGATTCCCGACATCTTGAACCATGTTGTCAGTACCGGATTCCTCTCGATTATCTTCATCCCGATTTTCACGGGCTACAAGGTGGCTGGCGACGAGAAGGGCGGATGGAAGTTCTTCAGCAACGTACTGAACACCTTCGGCATCGCGCTTTTGATTCTGGTGGTGCCCGCGTTCATCTGGATGAAGGAACTTTTGCAGCTGTTGACGGTTGATGGAGCCACGCCGGAACTTATCGAGCGCGCCGCATATTACGGCCGCATCATCTTGCCCGGCCAGGTATTCATCTTTGTGGGGAGCATCCTTGTGGCCGTGCAGCACACCCGCAAACAGTTCCTGATTCCCTCGCTCACTGGCCTTATCTACAACGTGGCAATTGTCGGCGGTGGCGCGGCCGGGCTCGCGCTCGGTAAGTACACCGGCACGGACTTCGGCCTCGAAGGCTTCGCCTGGGGCGTGCCGGTGGGCGCCTTCATCGGGTTCTTCGCCCTCCAGATTTTCGGCGCCCGGCGTGGCGGCGTGCACTACGAATTCATTGTCCAGCCCAAGCATCCCGATATCGCGCGCTACTTCAAGATGATGCTCCCGATGTCGTTGGGTGTGGGTTCCATGTTCGGGCTGGAATTCATCATCCGTAGTTTTGGCGCGAACTTCGGCACTGGCGGTATTTCGAGCCTCAACTACG
Organism: uncultured Fibrobacter sp.; assembly: GCF_947305105.1. Lineage (NCBI taxonomy): Bacteria > Pseudomonadati > Fibrobacterota > Fibrobacteria > Fibrobacterales > Fibrobacteraceae > Fibrobacter > uncultured Fibrobacter sp. The sequence goes on from NZ_CAMZCS010000007.1 coordinate 22,736, forward strand.
CCTACCGCGTGATGTACACGCTTGTCGCAGTCTTCGGGTTCTCAGTCAGCGTCACGAGCTACCCCGATATGGCCCGCCTTGTCAAAGAAGGCGACTTCCCGCAGCTCAACCGCAAAATCTGGAAGAGCCTCTCGCGCATGTTCTGCATCTTGATTCCGGCTGTCGTCGCCGTATGGGCGCTCAGTTTCCCTGCCGTGCGCATCCTCTTTGAACGCGGTGCCTTCCAGCGCGAAACCACCGAAGCCATTTCCGAAATCCTCCGCTGGTACTTGCCTGTAAGCCTCGGGCTCTGCCTGCAAGCCGTACTCGTGCGCAGTTTCTACGCTTGCGAGCGCATGTGGGTGCCCACGCTCCTCAACACCGGCATTTTCGCCGCGACCATCCCCGCATACATTTTGCTCGGCGCTCCCGAAGTGGGGCTCGGTATCAAGAGCGTACCCATTATCGGTGCAACAGGCGCCATCCTCCAAGTGCTCTCGATGATATTCATGTGGGCAAGGAAGAACGGCACCGATGGCATGAAGGAAGCTCTCCTGAACATGTTCCGCGCACTTGTCGCCTTCGGCATCATGATTGCAGCCGCCATCGGGCTCGACCATGTATCGGGAGAATTCGTGCGCAATACAAGCCTTGTCGTTCTCATCATCTACGCCTGTGCCGCGGGCATTGCGCTGTTCACGCTCACGCTGATTATCCAGCGTTATTTAGGCAGCAAGGACGCAAAAGATATATTGAACGAACTGCTCGGAAAAGTGCTGCGCAAACTGCACCTCGCAAAATAAGCACTAAAGCACTACTTCACTATAAAATGCACGACCCACATGTCGGCATCTGTGCCGACGCGTACGGGTGGGCCCCAGCAATCGACACCGGCGCTCACGAGCCAGGGCACTCCGTCGAGTACACCTTCTCCGTAAACAAGGCGCCACATAAGATGGATAACGAAGTTCCCTGGGAAGAACTGGCCGTTATGCGTATGGCCAGAGAATGCAAAGTCGGGCAAGCGCCCCGAATAACCGTCCTCGATTCCCTTGGGCTGATGGTCGAGCAGAATCCACGGGCGGCTAGAATCTGTAGGCGAAAGTTCTGCAAGCGGGCGGCGTTCCATGTCGCGGCGGCGGGCCACCTGGAAGTCGGTGCGGCCGGTAAAACATACGGGGCCGATACATTCCGTCGCGTCATCAAGGAAAACGAATCCGACCTTGCGCATCCAGGCGCCAGGATCCGAACCGGGGTGTTCCTGCATTCCTTCGTGGTTCCCGTTTATGGCAACGGCGGCCACCTTCGCCCCCGCCGTGAGCTTCTTGAATAAGCTGTCGTAACCCCACTCGTCGAGCGTTCCTGTAGGCACGTCGGCCAGGTCGCCGCCAAACAGCAAATAATCGGGCTTTATGGAATCCACGTCGGCAATCATGCGTTCGAGTTTCGCGCGGTCGAATAACGGGTCCACATGGACATCGCTGAAGAACACCGCCGTAAAATTCGCGGGAGCAGCCGAATCCCCGGCGACCGTCGCGGGCAACTCCACCGTTGTCTCGTGCAACACGTAACGTGCATTATGCGGCACACCGTACGCAATCAACGAGAGCGTCACCGCGACCGTCGCCGCGAGCAGCACACGACTTGCCACCAACACCGTATTTGCGCGCATCGGGCGACGGATGACGCTCCGCCGGACTAGGCGGAAAATACCCCAAGGAATATAGAACAGGAGCGCTTGGCACAGCCACACCGAAAAGAACGAAACTACGATGCTCCCCGCCAGCGTCCCGCGAAGCGACATCCCCGCAAAAATCGCGACAAGCACACCAAGCGCCACAAGCTTGCCCTTGCGTCCAGGCGCAACGGCACTCACATTGATATAAATCAGGACAAGGCCCGACAACAACAGAAAAAGGAAAATCGGCATAACCGAAATTTAGAACAATTGTCAACACGCCATAAACAACAACCCCCGCTTACGCGGAGGTTGAAACTCGCTAACGGCTTTTCGAGGTTAGTTCTCGCAACCGGCACTCGGATTCGTCCAGCCGTTTTCCGGGGGAGCCTCGCCCGCCTTCCAGCAATGGAGCGTATCGAGCACGTCGCCTTCCTTGAATGTGGACCAGTCCGTCACCTTCTTGTAGTTGTTTTCCAGAGTAGTGTTGAATCGGGTCATGTAATGGTCAATCAAGTACTGCGGGCATTCCACTTCCTCGATGTAGTAGGTCGGATTGTCCGCAGCCATGTACCAGTCGGCAAACCAGTGGCAACCGCGCAAAAGATTCGGGAGGCCACCGTCAGCGAAAGCCGCGTCGCACATGTCCTTCACGCACGTCTGGTAACATTCCAAGGAGCCCTCGGTGCCGCAGTTCGTGTTTTTCTGGCATTCCGTAAGGAACCCGCCAAAGCCCGCGCCCCAGTTAAAGCCGGCACCCTTGTTCACCTGGGTAGAGAGAGCGTCAAAGGCGCCCACGCCACCGCCCGGGACCATCAAGTCAAACTGGCCCGCAGGCAACTTGGCGTCACCACCCGCCACATCGTTACCGATATTGGAGGCCATCACCACCAGGTGTTTTCCCTTGAGCGCCTTATGGGTCGCCTTGGGCGGGTTATTCTCGAACTCATCCTTAAAGTGACCGTCGTACTGCAAGTGATAGCACTTGCCGCACTTGCTATCGGCAGTTCCCGCAACGTATGCATAAGAAAGGGTGTCGTTCACGGCAATAGGCGCCATGTCGGTGCAGGTGAACACGCCCTTTTCCTTTTCGTCGCCGCAAGCGCTTCTGGTCCCGTTGTAACCGAACCAGGACTTCGTCACATCCCCCAGGGTAAAGGTGGGGACTTCAACATCGTGAATGTTGCAGTTACGCGCAGTGGCAAAGTCGGCAAGGTACGCCTCGTTGGAAGACGTGTCCGCACGGGTTATATCGTTAGCGCTTTCCCTAAGCCAGGAGCAGTGCGGCTTGCAGGCGTCCCAGTAGCGGGTATTCCAGCCGCGTTTTGCCGTAGCGCTGATGTCCTTGGTGTATTCGGCCGGAGGCGGGCCATAAGATTCAAGAGTCGGGAATCCGCTCGCGTCGAGTTCCGGTTCCGTATTCACGGAACTGCTGGAGCTTCCAGGAACCACATTGGTACTGGAACCCGGAACGACAGAGCCGCTGGAGCCAAGAGCTGCGCTGCTGGATGTCGGGTTGTTCGGATTTTGATTGATGCCACCGGCACTAGAGGCCGGATTATCCGGATTCTGGTTGTTGCTGCCAAAGCTAGAACTCGAATTGTTCGGGTTATTCAGATTGCCCGCATCGCTGGAGCCAATCATTCCGGACGAAGAATTCGGGTTATCAATGACGCCTGCACCCGGGTCATTGCCCATCGGATCAGTGGCTTTGTTCGAAGTTGCATCGTCGCCGCAAGCGCAAATCATGGCGACCGCACCGGCCGCAACTATCGACTTGAACAATTTACGTTTCATAAAACCTCGTTACGGAGCGCAGCCAGCACCCTTGCCGTTGGGGTCTTTCGGATTTTCGCCGTCCTTCCAGCAATAGACCGTATCGAGCACGTCGCCCTTCTTGTAATCAGACCAGTCGTCATGCCAACGCCAACGGTTTTCCAAAGTCGTATTGAAGGTCGTCAAGTAGTGGTCGACCAAGTACTGCGGGCATTCCACCTCTTCCCAGTTGTATGTCGGGTTGTCGGCGGTCATGTACCACTCGGCATACCAGCGGCAGCCGCGCAACAGGTTCGGCCAGTCCTTGAACACTTCGTCGCACTTCTTGAGCACACATTCCTGGTAGGCTTCCACAGTATTGTCCCAACCGAGGCTCTGCTGGCATTCGGTCATGAATCCGCCACCGTTTGCACCGAGACCACTTGCGGGCACGCCAATCTGCGTAGAGAGCGCGTTGAATGCGCCCACACCACCGCCCGGCACGAGCATGTCGTACTGGCCCGCTTCCACATCGTAACCGATGTTGGAGGCCATCACGACCATGTGCTTGCCCTTGAGCGCCAAATGCGTTTCCTTCACGTCGTTCGCATGGTTGCCACCATTGAACTGCAAGTGGAAGCACTTGCCGCAACCACCGCCAAACTGCGCACCCGGAGCAGCGACATAACCATAAGAAAGATTATCTGTCACCTGAATCGGAGCCATGTCGGTACAAGTGTAAGTGCCACCAGCGTTATTGTTAACACAAGCACTATTCGTGCCCTCGTACCCCATCCAGTATTCCTGAACAGAATGGCCAAGCGTAAATGCAGGAACTTCCACATCGTGAATATTGCAGTTACGGGCGACCGTCCCACCCGCCTCGTACGCGGCCTCGCTCGTAGTATCGACGCTGCTGAGCCAAGAACAGTGCGGCTTGCAAGCATCCCAATAGCGGCTGCTCCATCCAGTCTTTCCGTTGCTCAAAATGTCCTTTGTATAAGCCTCGGGAGGCGGGCCATAAGATTCAAGAGTCGGGAACCCGTTCGCATCACGGGGAACATCGCTAGAGGAGGATTCCGCAGGAATGCCGCTCGAACTCGAAGCAGTCGGATTCGAAGGGCCCTGCGGATTGCCCGAAGAGCTGGAATTTGTAGGATTGCCGCTAGAATTGGCCGGATTGTTGCTGGAACTAGATGCACCGACAACGCCCGAACTTCCATTCACGGGATTGGAACCGGAAGTCGGCTGCGAAGTATTGGCCGGATCAGCAGAAGAGGAGCTTTCCACGACCAGTTCACCCGAAAGCGGGTCGTACACGGCATTCGCCTCACAAACCGGGAGCAAGGTCGTCTGCACGCCAGTTTCGTAAACGGAGCCATCACCCAACGTGATTGTACCGTCGACTTCAGTATATATGCCGAAATTTTGTCCGTCCGCAGTCCTGACAATATTGTCCGTACTGCCGATGAAAAGCTTCACCTCATCCTTGATGAACACACGGGACGAGACAGGAATCACGGCACCTTGGCAAATAAAATCGCTCGTGTTGCCCTGCTGACCACCGTTCGGCGAAGATTCGGATTCATCGGTACATGCCGAGACCAGCGCTAACGTGGCCACGGCAGCCGTCATCCTGAAACAAAACATCCTCATAAAAACTCCTAAAATCCGTCCAATTCAGCTTATTCTATCTTTTGTAAAATAAACTAAATATCCCATATAAGACACAGAAAGCTCCATTTTGTGTTCACAAACTGTTCCAATGTCGCTTTCGTGTGACTTAAATCGCAAAATAACAAAATATTTTTTCGCTCTTTTGTTACGAAAAACTTACGTAATAGTCATATCAGGAGTGACGCCCGTCACATTCAAAACTTGGCCAGGCGCAGTTCGGCGAACCGCCCTACGCGGTCCACGCTCTGCAAGAAAAACCCGCTCTGAAAAAAAAGAAGGCGGACCCTTCGGCCCGCCAAACTTCTCCCTAGATCCTAGTCTCTAGATCCTAGTCTCTAGATCCTAATCTCTAGTCCCTAAACTTCACCTGCTTGGAACCAGCGACGACTTCGCCGACCTGCACCCACTTTTCGCCCTTGGCTTCGAGGTGAGCGACCACTTCGGCCTTGTCGGCCGGGTCGATGAAGACGAGCATGCCCATGCCCATGTTGAAGGTGTTGTACATCTCGTCCTTCTCCACGGAGCCGGCCTGCTGGATGAGCTTGAAGATCATCGGCGGGTCCCACGTGGTGCGGTCGATAATCACGTCAACGTTGTCCGGAAGGATACGCGGGATGTTGCCCTGGTAGCCCGAACCCGTGATGTGGGCAAGGCCCTGGATAATCTTCTTGTTGCAGAGATCGATGAGGCTCGGATAGTAGCTACGGTGCGGCATCGCGAGCGCTTCGCCAATCGTCTTGTCCATGCCGTCCACCAGCGTGTCCACCTTGTAACCGGCCACGTCGAACAGCACCTTGCGGGCAAGCGAGTAACCGTTTGTATGGAGACCTGTAGAAGGCAGACCGAGGATGATGGTACCCGGCTTGATCGACTTCCCGTCAATGATGTTTTCGCGTTCCACGACACCGACGATAGTGCCGGAAATGTCGTAGTCACCCGGACCGTAGAAGCCCGGCATTTCGGCCGTTTCGCCACCGATCAGGACAAGGTCGTTTTCGCGGCAGGCCTTGGCCATACCGGCAACAAGTTTGTCCATAACACCCGGTTCCAGGCGGCCCGTGGCCACGTAGTCGAGGAAGAACAGCGGGCGAGCACCCTGCACGAGGATGTCGTCGCAGCAGTGGTTCACGATATCCTGGCCCGGCAGTTCGTGCGTGCCCATCTCGATATCGACTTTGAGCTTCGTGCCCACGCCGTCGACAGAGCTGACCAGCACCGGGTCCTTCATGCCCAGGTGGTTCAGCGTGAAGAGGCCGCCGAAGTTGCCGACGTCACCGAGGACGCCTTGGTTGAATGTAGTACGTACGGATTTCTTGACACCGACCATCGCCTCGTCGGCCCTGGCCAGAGAAACTCCTGCGTCTGCGTAGTTCATCTTTTTTCCTTTGCCCTAGTATTGGGCACCTTGTTTTTCATCAATATTTCTCAATGCATCCAGAATGAGGCTCGTCGTATCGGACATCTGGTTGATGTTTACCGTCGTCGGCATCAGGTGCGTATCTAATTTGAAATAGGTCTCGTCGCCCCACGACAAAAGCTTCTCAAGGGCATCCGGCCCTGTCTGCTTGCCGCACTTGGCACAGCAGATGCGCCCGTCCCGGAATGCGATAAATCCGCTCTCGCCGTTGCACTCGAACATCACGGTGCCGGTCACGCGGCTCTTCTCGAGCGTCTGCGCGAAGTCGATAAACGGCAGCACCTTCGCAGAAGCAAGCAGCGACAGGCGTTCGAACTCATCAAAAGCGAGGTTCTTCGCACGGAGGCGGTCCGCGACCACCTTGTACAAGTAGACCATGATGTTCGGGTTCTTGTCGAGGAACTTCACGAACTCTTCGCGGGATACATGGAGCACAGTGCAACCGTCTTCGGCCGCTATCACCGTATTGCTCGTGGGCTCGTTGCAAATAATGGACATTTCACCAAAGCAGGCGCCTGTCTCGATGTAGGCAATCACGCTGTAGTGGCCGTCCGGCAAAATCTGCCCACACACCTGAGCACGACCGCTCTGCAACACGCAGAACGATTCGCCAACGGAATTCCCGTTGATAATCACCTCTCCGGCATCATACTCGCGAATTTGCGCATTCAAGAGCAAATAGTCTGCACACTCGCGGGGAACCTGCTGTAAAAAGGGGAGGCCCTGTTCATAAGTTGCGGCTATCCAATCGCCAATACCTGTATGTGGTTTCATATACTCAAAATTTAAAAATATTCCTGTACCATCCGTAGGGGGGATTGCCCAAATCCGCCGTTTTCGACGACACGGAATCGGGATACATGTTCCCAATCACATTCGCAAGCAACTCGACCGGATGCGCCACGGCACTTTCGTAAAAGTCGTTGCCGCCGCCGGGGCCCTTGATGCCGTCGTTCTGGTAAACGCGACCGTCGCGGAACGCCCTGATATTCTTTACCCGCGGCTCGGCGGCGAGGATTTCGTCGGGGCTCGAGAATGCTCCGGGATTGATCCAGATGTCGGCGCTGTCCGCTATGGCAAAGACTTCCTCGAGCGAAAGCCTCATCTCGCGGGTCGTATCGGATTCCCACAGGTAGCAGCCGCCCGCATCCCGTATCAGCTGCGCCGTGTAGCTATGCCCGCCCGGGGCGTACCATACGCCGCCATAGGACATGCCTACAAGTACGCGGGGACATTTTGAGCCATGAGCGGTGAGGTCGCTCCCTGCGGTCGCTTTGAGGTTTGAGGTAGATGATTCAAGACTGGAATCAGTAACCTGATGGTTCACAACAGATAAGTGATAGTCTTTATTATTTTGTTCAAAAATTGTATCGGGATTGACAGTGCATGCCAAGTCTGCCGAATGCCCACAGAACAATGCCCCGAACAACTTAATCCATTCAAATTTTGCAAGGGGGCTGTCCTCCTGCCATTCCGAGGTGAGCATCATGGGGATGCCCAGCGCCTGCAAGCGCTCGTAGTCGTCGTAACCGCCGCCCGTAGCAAACGTCATCACGAGCTCGGGCTTCTGGTCCAGCACCTTCTCGAGTACAAGTTCGTGCCCGTTGCCGACAGTCGCCACCTCGCCCGCAGCCGTCTTTGCATACAAAGCGCTGTCCACGATATATTTCCCGTCGCCGACTCCCACGATCCGCCCGGCCACGCCGAGACGCAGCATATAACCTATCTGCGCCGACGAGAGGATTACCGCACGGCGGAGCGGCACGTGCAACACCGCGGCACCCTTCCATGCTGCGCCACGGCTCACCTGCCCAAGATCGAGCCCTTGCCGGGCCAAGGCCGAATCGTCCACCAGCGCGAAGCTCTGTACCAGGGTGTCCCGCCCAATAACAGAACGGATTTCGGCTATTCCCTGGCCGCACGACCTGCCCATCCGGAGCATCGCGCTATACTGCATCTCGTCAAAAACGACCTGATTAGCGCATTCGGGCACAGTTCCACCCGCCGTTTTTCCGCGAGAATCGCCACCGTCGCCACAGGCGCACAATGCGGCAATAATGGAACAGAAGAGGGCTCCACGGCCCAACCGCACCCCTAGGACCGAGCTATTAGACCTTCGTAAATGGTTGATTTTTAACATCTTATGAAAAAATTCCCTGCACAAGTCGCAAACATAATGTATTTTATATTGCGAAATCCTTTTTTGGAGTTCTTTTTATGAAGACAAAAATAACCTCTTTTATCACATTTGCCGTCGCGAGCTTGCTGGCCTTTTCGGCAAGCGCCTTCGCCGAAGCCGAGGCCGGCTTCTACGAAAGTGACCATGTACGCGGGTTCATCTCCATAGGTGCAGACTACCGCGGCATGCGTTCCGAATTCCGTGACTACGTAAACAATACCGCATTCCGCAACGGCGTCCACATGGAAGAGGGCTACGTCCCTGCCGACGACTCCACCTCAGCCACCAAGCTCGACACGCTGGCATTCTTGGGGACCTTCAAGTATTCCAAGTTCAACGACTACTATCTGGGATTGCATGTGAACTTCGGTGCCCAGTACAAGCAGTTCCTCACCTGGTTCGACGTCAACTTCATGCCGCCCCAGGTTTCCGAGCGCCCGTCCAAGACATATTCCGCAACGGCCGGCGTCGAAGGGGAAGACGGAAGTATTGTCGAAGTCCGCTCCAAGAAATACCCTCTGTACGACATCAAATGGTATTCCTACGGTGTTGACTGGATGTTCGGCTGGAAGCTCTTCGGTGAAAATACGATTATCAACTTGATTCCGGCCGTGGGTTTCGGTCTAAACCTCATCAACTTCCACTTCGCCTCGAACTTCGACCTCGTGTACATGGAAAACCCGAACAAGTGGGACACCATGAGAGACCGTTACTACAGCACGCTTGCCACCACGTTCAACTCCGAAATGGAACTCAGGATTGAATTCAGCCGCTTCGCCATCGGTGGTTATGGCGGATACCGCTTTATCCGTTATAACGAACTCAAGGTCGAATCGCGCACGATGAACAACACCGTCCCCTACCAGAACACCGACGCCAATGGCGACACCTGGTTCGCAGGCTTGCGCATCACCTGGCTGTTCCTCAGCGACTGGCAAAAGAAGCAGCGCGACAGGCTATAATACGGCCATTTTGCACAAATTTCCGGAAGGTTCCACGGGAACCTTCTTTTTTATCCTCAAAAATCGGCAAGTTATAGACAACTTCGTTACGAAACATCCCACATGGTTACTTTATCCGCAACTTTCCCGCGGAGGTAGCTCTTGACAAGGTACCTTTCTTTCTGGAATATGCCGAACCGGAGAGGGTCGCGTTCCGTCATCTCGTCAACAATTTCTTCCATCGGCACGTAATACGACGCCCTGTCCTTGAGAGTCGAGTCCGTTTTCCAGGTAACTATCGAATTGTTCTTCACATAAGAGAAGTTCCAACCGAGCAGGAGCACAGGAACCTTGAACGGAGCCACGCGCTGCGGCAACGTGGAATACTGCCCCTGCGTAGTGAGCAGGACTATCGCATCGACCTTGTGGTAGCTCGCAAACACGACCGCGTCGTCCATCAGCGACATGTTCGGGTTGAACTGGCTTTCAAGATAGTTCTCGCTGTAGTGGATCTCCATCCCGGCTTCTGCAATCTGTTGCTCGAACCGCAATATCCCGGGCGTATGCCAGCCCCGAGTTTTCGGGTCTTTGTAAGGGTGGTAATAATGCGCCTCCATCGACACGCTCCCCCGAGCACGGAACACTTGGGCCGCCTCGGCCCTGACCCAGCTCTTCAATCCCTTGAAATCAATCCGCGACCTGTAGGGATGGTGGTATCGGTAATATTCGTTGACCCTCTTGAGTGTAAACCCGTCTATAAAGAATCCAATGCGATATTCTTCCATTGAATGTTGCCGCTCCTTTTGTAGCATCCAGAGTATGACAACTTTATAGACGAAATTGCGGCGATTTTTGTCCACCCCAACGCGAAAAAAATCGTAAAATCGAAGAAACAATCCACCAAGCAGGGGATTGGATTAGTAAAGGTTACGATTCTTGAGATCGTCCACCAGCGAACCCGGCATCCATTCCTTCTGGGATTCGTAGGCAGGGTCCTTCAACTTGGCACGCCATTCGGCCGCATGGGCCTTGTCGCCTGCGTCGTGGTAAATGCGGATAAGGTTCAGCACCGAGCACCAGTAGCGGATAGACTTGCCCGTGCGCTTCAGGTAGTCGGCAGCGCTCGCCTCGTAAAGCTGGGCAGCCTCGCCGTAGCGTTTAAGGCTATAGAGCATGTCGGCCTTGATCTGCAACATCACCGGGTGTGCAGGCGCCTTCGCCAGGCCACGTTCGGCAAGCTTGAGGCCCGTCGCGAAGTCCCCCTTGTCGTAATGCATCCAAATGAGCGGAGTGAGGAACAAGGGCCAGAACCGTGCCGAATTTTTTGAAGTGCTGTCGAGCACGGCAAGGTATTCCTTGCGGTGGTCCGACTTGAAGGGCACCCAGCTGAAACTCTTGTCGACATAGTAAGCGTATATGGCGTAGAAGGCGCGAGCTTCCTGGTCTTCGGAATTTTCGAAGATCTTCGCGGCGGAGCGCGTCTGCATGGCACCCTTGATAGAATGCCCGGATTCGCTCTGCACGTAACCCAGCTCGAACTTGCGGAGAGCGTCCCACATGCCGACGCTCCGGCAACTCTCGAGTTCCCGGCCGGCGCGCTGCAGCGCCGCCGTGTCGCCGCAGTCGTCGTACATGCTGATACGCACAACGTTTTCGAGCACGCAGCCCACACCCTCGTCGGCCCCGCGGACACGCTTGGCCGCGGCGAGAGCGTCGTCATAGCGCAACGCCATCGTCTGGCGCGTCACGTCCTCTGAAAGTGCCATGAGGGAATCCGGAAGTGCAAGGGAAACAGGCCCGGCAAATGCCGAAAGCGAAAACAAAATTACAATGAGCAGGGCCCTAAAAAACATATTGCGCAAATATAGCATTTGCACCAATCCACAATGTATGCGCAACCCTTATTCACAATCCTTCCACGGCATGGTTGCCCCTGTGAAAAATTACAAAAAACTTGCAAATCAGCGCAAAAAGGGCAATTGTGTAGTCCAACATGGAATAAAAAATGCGTGACAGGCGTACACCCGCAAAACAGGCACCTTGGCACGTTCTATTCCCTTATACGACAACGACTTAAGGCCCGCCAAGCACCCCCTTTTTGGCGATGTTTGGTACAAACTAACGAAACAAAAAAAAGAGACCCCCGTCACATGTCATTTTCTTACGCACTTGTCTTGCATTTTTCAAATTTCTATAACTCTCCCTAGAGGCCGAGATTCTTTCCACAATCTATCCACCAAGCCTTTCGGGACTTGTCGACAATTGTGGAAAAAAATTAGGCCGGACGGAGGTTCCATGAAGCTGCTGCATAAAACATCTTCCATCCCGTTCTACATGATACACTCCGGATTCGTCGCGTTCAAGAGGCGCATCCGCGAGGAACTGGGAACTACGACCAGCGAAATCAACCTGGACGACGTCCTCAACGACGACGATCTTTACTCCTACTACAGAAACGGCGACTCGCCTGATTACGTCGTCGCCGCTATCGCTGGGTGCATGGCCGACTAACCGGCCTACTTCTTCGACTTCTTTTCGGGGGCCGCCGGCTCCGGACAGCCGTTCAGCGTCTCGAACTTGCCCTTCTGGACAGTCACAATCTTGCTATTGACATTCACGCCGCGGCGGAACTTGATTTCGCCGTACACGCCCTGGAACGACCCCGTGTTGTTGATGGCGTTCGTCATGCTGTTCGGGGATTTCGCAAGCGTGCTGAATACGATGTTCGCGGCATCGTAGCTGAGGCCGCTCACCTTGTCTTCGCCCGGTTCGGAGCCCCACCTATCCTGGAACGCCTTCGCGAACTTCGCATAAGTTTCGCTCTTGCCCATATCGAGGCCGGGCACGCTGAAGTACGAGCTGTCTACCAGGCGCTTGCCCTGCACCAGAAGTTCGCGGCCATACCAGCCGGAGGTGCCGAGGAGCGTACCGGAAAGCTTGTTGAATGCAATCTGGCCAGCCATGAGGCCTGCATCGGAGGGGTTCGTGGCCGCAACAAAAATACCGGGGATGCGGAACGTGGAATCCTGCATGTAGAAACGGCGGTCCTTCGCATTCACGGCATCGAGGTTCTCGGCGCCGCGGGCGATGTTCCTGCGGCGGTTTTCCTGCTTGAAACGCACGTCGCGGATAAGGTCGAATTCCGTCTTGTAGTCGGGGCGGCCTTCTTCGTAGTTGCGGAAGGCGACAACCGTACCACCACGGCGTTCGACAGCCATGGTGAAGCTCTGCGACATGGAGCTGCCGTAGTCGCCCAGCGGGCTAAGCACGGCAAATTCGCGGATATTCAGGCACTTGATGGCAAAGTCGGCAATCTTGTTCGCGAGATTTTCCATCGTGATGTTCACCTGGAAGATGTTCGGGCCCATGCGCGCGATACCGTCGTCGGTCGCGGTCGGGGTAATCATCGGGATATGCTGGAAGTTGCTGCCCATCCAGGCGCCGACCGTTGCTGCCGGACCGCTCATGATGGGGCCCACGACGGCGATGATGCTGTCCTGGTTGATAGCCTGCTGCGTACGCAAAAGCGCGATGGAGGCATCGGCACGGGTATCGGCGGTGCGGATATTCACCTTGCCCTTGAGGCCGGCCTGTTCGAAAGCGAGAATCACGCCCTGCACGGCGGCAGCGCCGAACTCGGCGAAATCACCGGAAAGCGGGGCAAGCACGAGAACCGTCGGCATGCCGGCACCGTAATCTTCAAGCGATTGGAGCCCCTTTTCGGCGGTATTGAGCAATTTTTCCGAGGCCCCGGAGTTCTGGACCTTCTTGTACCAATAGCGAGCGGCCTTGTAACGGCCAGCATTCTGGCACTCGCGGCCAATCTGCAACTGCATCCAGCCGACCAGGTCCTTGTCCACCGGGTACTTTTCCAGGAGCGCCTGGAGCTGGTCCGCCGTCATGAGGGAGGCGGCAATCGTCTGCACGGCGACTTCCTTGGTACGGGCGCGGGCGGCAGGGTTCTTGGAATAGGCGAGGATGCGCAACATGTCCTCGACACCTTCGTACACAGCACCGCGTTCAATCAAGACGATGGCATGTGCCAGTTCCATACGTTCGCGGTACGGCGTCGATATGTAGTATTCGAGGAAGCGGCTGGAGACCTTGTCGGCCTCGTCGCGCTTGTGTTCGCGCAGGTAACATTCCGTGAGCATCACGGCGGCCTTCTCGCCGTTGCTGTTGCGGAAGCTGGACTTGTACACCTTGACCAGCGGGCCGATGGCGTCTGCGCAACGGCCGTCCTGAATCAGGGACATAGCCTGCGACAGGTCGCCCTGGGCGAAAATCATCGAAGAGAAGAAAGAAACAAAAAGGAAGGGAAGAAGACGTTTCATAGTAACCCTTTCTCGACGCTAGGCTTCCGCATTGGCCGCCTGGACGACGTCGTGATCTTTTTTGATTTGCTTTTGCAGAGATTCAGGCAACTTGGCCCAGTCGATGATGTCGACGCGGAACGGGAGCTCGCTTTCGACAAATGCCTTCTCGACGGCCGTCATGTCCTCGAAGGAAATCGGCTTTTCCGAAATGACGACAAGTTCAAGGTCCATATCGGGCGGGCAATCCGTGCCGTTGACCCTCGGACCGTACGCCCAGACTTCGACACCTTCAAAATGGAGATTCAAAATCCGCTGTACAGTTTCCAGCTGTTCTGTATCTAAGCAAAGAGCCATAGTCCGTCAAATATAGATAATTAAACGAGCCGCTCCTTCACGAGCCTGTACAAATCGGCGAAAACAGCCTCCGGGCTGCGGTCGGCATCGATAGCCGCAACGCAATCCGGGTAGTCGCGGGCCGCGGCCAGGTAACCCTGGCGCACCCTCTCGAAAAAGTCGGCCTTTTCCTGCTCCAGTCGGTCGGGTGCCTCGCCCCGCTTCGCGGTGCGCGCGCGTCCCCGCATCACGTCGATATCGAGCACCACCGTGAGTTCCGGGAAGCAACCGTCGCAGGTGAGTTCTGTCAGGCGTTGAACCATATCGGCACCGAGCCCGCGGGCATAGCCCTGGTAAGCAAAAGTGCTCCACGCGAAACGGTCGGCAATCACCACCTTGCCCGCATCAAGCGCCGGCTGGATAATTTCGGCAATCACCTGGGCACGTGCCGCATTGTACAGCAAAAGTTCTGTCTTGTCGGCCATGACGCCCTTGAACGAGGGGTCCAGCAGAATCTCGCGGATGCGCTCCGAAATCTTCGCACCGCCCGGCTCGCGGAGCTTCACCACAGAATAACCCTCGCTTTCGAGAGCCGAAATAAGCATGTCAATCTGGGTCGACTTTCCCGAGCCGTCGATCCCTTCGAGGCTAAAAAAACGCTTTGCCGTATTCATGGGTACAAATATGCAAAATTTCCAGGAAACCGCCTAATAGAACAGTTTCACAAGCACCGTCCCGACGATAGTCGAAACGATGACGCTCACCAAACCCGGCCGCATGAAACTGTGGTTCAGGAGGTATTTGCCAATGACGGTGGTGCCCGAGCGGTCGAAGTTCACGGTCGCGATATCGGAGGGGTAGTTCGGGATGAAGAAGTACCCGTACACACTCGGCAGCACACCCAAAAGCACCGGGCCCTCGATACCGAGGCTGTAAGCGAGCGGCAACATCGCCACCACCACAGCGCCCTGCGAGTTGATGAGCACGCTCACCGCAAAGAACGCAAACGCGATGGCCCACGGGTAATGCTGCACAATATCCTTGAGGCCGCCCTGCATCACGTCCATGTAGTTCGCGAAGTACGTGTCGGCAAGCCAGGCGATTCCGTAAATCGCGACGACAGCCACCATGCCGCTCTGCCACACCGCACCCGCCACAGCCTTCTTGGGGCTCGCCTTGCAGAAGATAATCATGAACGCGGCAGCCGAAATCATCACAATCTGGATGATAATGTTCATGGCGAGCGGCTTCACCTGCGCCACGCCGTCAATGACTTTACCTGTAGGGAACTTGGGACGGATGTCGTGCCCGATAATCTGGAAGACGGAGAACAGCACAATCACCGCGATGGCCGCAAGGAAGATGTACACCGCGCGCTTCGCCTCCTTGGGCACTTCCTTGTCGAGCACGGAAGCGGAACTGCCGTACATGTATTCCTTCATCTGCGGGTCCTTGAGTCGCGCCTGGAAGGCGGGATCCTTGTCGAGGTCGAGCCCGCGCCTGTAAGAGACAAGCGCCGCCGCCATGAGCCCACAAAGGCAAGCAGGAATCGTAATCGCGATGACCTGCAAATTGTTCACCTCGAAACCATTCGCATTCGAAATGATCACGAACGACGCGACCGCGGCGGCGATGGGCGAGCAAGTGATGCCTACCTGCGATGCGACAGAAGCCACGCCACACGGGCGTTCCGGACGGATGCCCTTCTTAAGGGAAATATCGCAAATAATCGGCATCAAGGTGTAGACCACGTGGCCCGTACCCACAAGCACCGTAAGGAAGAACGTGCAGAGCGGAGCAAGAATCGTGATGTGGTTCGGGTGCTTGCGCAACAGCCGCTCCGCAATCTGGATAAGCCAATCCATGCCGCCGGAGGCCTGCATAATGCCCGCACAAGTCACCGCAGCAATGATGATGTAGATGACATCGGTAGGGGGCTTGCCCGGCTGCATGCCGAACCCGAGCACGAGAATCGCAAGCCCGATACCCGAAATCGCGCCCAGCGCAAGACTCCCGTAACGTGAACCCACGTATAACGCGAGCAGAACAATCAGCAGCTGGATAATCATCAAAGTCATAAGGACCTCCCTATGAATTCTAAACTATCAAAGATTTTCCTCATTCTTCCCAGTTGAAAACGGGAAACCCGTCATTAAGATTGGAATCATAAACGAATTCTTCACCCAGGAGTTCGGCAAAATCTTCTGATTTCATTTCTTTTGAGGTTTTAGGTGTCGCTACACCGCCGCCGTTGTTGAGGCCGAAGGGTTCCTGTTCGCCTCGCTTTAAATAATAATAGTCAGCCATGGTGGTGTTGAAGTTGTAACCAATCATCAAACCCACCAAGGAATCCCCGTCAACCTTGCCCGTGGAATAAGCAGAACTAGTAACGCCTTCTTCGTTATCACCCGCAATGCCACCGACATAAACAGAGCCAAAAATGTCACCCGTATTGTATGCAGATTCGGTAGTTGATTTTTTTGCATAAGCAATCAAACCAGCAGTATAATCCGTTCCAACAACATTTCCATCATTAGCAAGATTATTGTTTACGGTTCCTCCATCTATTCCAATAATACCCGCTGTATATTTTTCACCCTCCACTGCGCCCCAATTTTTTACGTTTTTCATTTTTCCATAATCAGAATTCGTTGCATATAAATATCCAAAAAATCCCACAATTCCTGCCGTTCGATCTTTTCCGATAATTTTTCCAAAATTTTCCGCATTCGTTATTATTGAATTTATTTCTAAATTACCTGCTATTCCGCCAATCCTAGAGTTTCCCGAAATTTCTGCACTATTTTTTACATCAGAAATCTCGATATAGCAAGCACTACCTATAATTCCACCCACATAGTTTACCGCTGTTACAACTCCTTGATTTTCTACATTTTCAATTTTGCCTGAATTTCTATAGCATCCTTGGTAGTTACCGATAGCACCACCCACGGCATCTTCCACACCTACAATGCTAGCTTTATTCACGGCATTCCTTAAAACAGCGGCATCAGAAATATTTCCAATAAACCCTCCCGTAAATTTTCCTCCCTTTACCCACGAATTCTCAATCGTCACATTCTGTACTGTTCCGCTAGAGTTGCCAAACAACCCATTATGCGAGCTTGTCGTATTGATAAACATTCCGCTTATAGTGTATCCGTCACCATCAAAATTTCCCGTAAATGGGACGCTTGAATTTCCAATCGGAGTCCACTTGTGGAGCTTGGCGGAATCCCCGACCAAAGCGCCTTTCTTATCAATGACATTGCCCTTGTTCAACTTGATATCGGCACCGAGCTTATAATACTTGCCCTGATATTCCTTTTCATTTGCATTCACGATAAATGAAAGATGCGCCAACTGCTCTGCCGTCTTTATAATGTAAGGGCTCAACTTGGTTCCCGCGCCACAAGCGAAATCCTTTGCCGTGGTTCCATCCCAAGGCTCACCCGACTCGCCCTCGCACTCCTCTTCAGATTCCTCATCCGAATGGCTTGACTGCTTTTTCTTGTCATTCTTACTTTTGGAGTTGTCCTCTTCGGAATCGCTTGTAGCCGAAGATTCGTCGTCCTGAGATGGGGGTGAAACCGTACACGAGCAGACGGCGAATACCACTGCAAACCCTAATATCCCAAATAACGGATAGCGCATAAAAACCTCAAGAAGTCTCTGTCAAATATATATCATACTAAATTAAACAACAAAATAGGAACAATAAAAAATATGCAATTTTTTATTCCATCCCTTTCGCTACGCCGAAAATATCTCTTCCAATGTAATGTTTCTCTGGACCCATCGGGCAGAATAGGCATTTTGCTTTATAGGAGATGTCGTTACCAAAACGTTTGCGATGTTCTGCTTCTTCTTGAGTTTCGACTGCAAGAGAAGCATCTTATTTTCCATGCTTTCGGCATCCTTTTTGTCTAGCGAATAGGGAAGGGCTGTATACTTCATTTCGAACAAGTTGACAACCCTGTCTCCGCGCTCAATGACCATGTCAATTTGCGCCTCAGAAGAATACACGCTGTAAGTCTTTGTCGCAATCCCGCTAATTCCCAAAATATTCTTGATTTTTTCGGCATTGGCAATGCAGAACCTTTCGAAACCGAGCCCACACCAGGTCTTGTGCGTACTCGTATTTTGCAAGTGCATCCATGTTTCACTATCGTAGTTGTCGCCTTTTTCAAGGAAGGTGAAATAGAACAGGCTAAAGAAATCAGCAAGTTGGTAAAGGTACGGAACACGCCCCAGTGCCTTGTATTTCCGGATAAACCCGCACTGTTCCAATTCCGTCAATTTACGTGTAACGCCACCACCATCCGATACAGAAAGGGCTGCGATGATTTCGTCGCGAGTGAACCCGATTTTCTTTTCGGCAAGGACCTTGATAATCGAAACATATTCTTCGCTATGCAAGAACAGAGAAGAATACAGACTCCGAAATTCCCCTTCGAGGAGGGCCGATTCGCTAAAGAATAATTTGTCTATGTTTTGCGCTAAGCTAAGGCCCGGCATAAGAAGGTTCAAGTAATAGGGAATGCCTCCGAGAACCATATAACATTCTGTCACCATCTGGTAATCCCAGTAGATGTTTTTTGATTCCAGGAATTCCTTGACCTCGCCCACGTTGAACGGATTGAGTTTTAACTTATATGTAAGTCTATTGTGCAAGCCACCATGGTTTTCAACAATCTTCTTCACCATCCACGAAGCCGCAGAACCGCAAACGACTAGCTTTATCGCTGGATCCGTAGAGGCGTAACTGTTCCAAAAATGCTCCAGCGCCGGTATGAATTTCGAACCTTTCGTGTCCATCCAAGGGACTTCATCCAAAAAGACAACTTTTTTTGCAGCGTTGTTCTGTTGCAGGAATGTTCGCAATTGTTCAAACGCGTCAAACCATGTCTGTGGAGCGGGAATGTCGACATTACCGGATGCAGTCGCCAACGCCGTCCTGAAATTGACCAGTTGGTCAGACAATTCCACATTGTTCAAACCCGTCATGTAAAAGACAAGATTGTCTTTGAAAGTTTCGCGCACCAAATACGTCTTGCCAACACGGCGGCGGCCATAGACCATGATAAATTCGGGTTGCTCGGAAGCCATCAAGCGTAAAAGTTCCCTTTGTTCCTCTTTTCTACCGATTATGGGCATATTGACCTCGTTTTTGGCGCTTTTTACTAAAAATAATCAAATTCCGCCAAAATTCCAACAGAAAAGTGGCGCTTTTTGAAGATTTTAGTCAAATTCCGCCAAAATTACGCCGCAAAAGTGGCGCTTTTTGCATTTTTTTGTTGAATTCCGCCAAAAAATCCCCGACCACCAGGTCGGGGATTCTGTGTTAAGATTTGTTACAAAGTAGCGCTTATTCCACGTCCTTGCCGTGGCACTTCTTGTACTTGAGGCCGGAACCGCACCAGCACGGGTCGTTGCGGCCGAGCTTGGGGCCGGCCTGCTGAGCACGGCGGGCTGCTGCGACAACGTTGGGGTTCGTGTACGTGCGGCGAACAGCTGCCGGGCGAGTCCCCGGGAGTGCGGACTGCGGCATCGGCTGCGGTGCGCGCTGCTCCTCAGAAAGGGCGTTCGTCTTGGACGTTGCGGCCTGGCCCGCGAGGCCTGCGGCCTTGGCGCCTTCGGCGCTCAGCTGTTCAGATGCTTCTTGGGACGGCAATGCTTCAGCGGATGTCCCTTCGGCAGGCTCAGGGACCTTATCGGTTGGTGAGCCGGTTGATGAGCCTGTCGAATTAGTCGAACCATCGGCAGCCTTGCGTTCGGCGTCGATCTGTTCCTGGCTCTTGAGCTGGAGCTGGTCCGGCGAGACGGTCATGCCGTTCGGGAGCGTGATGCGGATGTTCAAGATGCGCAGCGCGGTGAGCGTCGCAATCTTCTCGAGGCAACCTTCGAACAGCTTGTAGCCTTCGCTCTTGTAGACCATCAGCGGATCCTTCTGAGCGTAGCCGTGGAAGCGGATGGCGTCCTTCAGCTGGTCCATTGCATACAAGTGTTCTTTCCACACCTGGTCGATGGTCATGAGCAAGAAGCGGCGTTCGATGTTGCGGAAGTCCGTATCCGGGATAATCTTCGTGAGCTTGTCGTAACGCACCTTGCAGAGGTTGATCACGTCTTCGAGCACCTGTTCCGGAGTCTTCTTCGTCGCGTCTTCGAAGCTCAGGTTGTATTCCATGCCGAGCGTACGCTGCAAGTCGGTATGCAGGCCTTCGAGGTTCCAGCTCTCGGGGTAGGTCTTGGCCGGAACATAGGCGGACACCTTGATATCGCAGGCGTCTTCGATGCGGTTCATGATTTCTTCGCGGATGTCTTCGCCGTTCAGGATGCGGCGACGGAGGCCGTAAATCACCTTGCGCTGCTCGTTCATCACGTTATCGTAGTCGAGCAAGTGCTTACGGATATCGAAGCTCTGGCCTTCCACGCGGCGCTGTGCACCACGGATACTGCGTGAAACGATCGGGTGCGTAATCACTTCGTCTTCGCCCACGCCAAAGCGGCTCATCAAGTTCTTCACGTTGCTGCCGCCGAAGATGCGCATCAGGTTATCGTCGAGGCTGAGGAAGTACTGGCTAGAACCCGGGTCGCCCTGACGGCCGGAACGGCCGCGCAGCTGGTTGTCGATACGGCGGGATTCGTGGCGTTCCGTGCCGAGCACGTGCAAGCCGCCCAGCGCCGTGACTCCGGGGCCAAGAGCGATGTCAGTACCACGACCGGCCATGTTGGTCGCAATCGTCACCTTGCCTTCGTGACCCGCGTACTGGATGATTTCAGCTTCGCGGCTGTGGTTCTTCGCGTTCAAGACTTCGTGCGGGATGCCTTCCTTTTCCAAGAGGCCGTGCAGGTGCTCGGACTTTTCGATAGAAGCCGTACCCACGAGGAGCGGCTGGCCCTTGGCGTGGCGGTCCTTGATGTCGGCCACGATGGCGCGCCACTTCGCGTCTTCGCTCTTGTACACCATGTCCTGCATGTCCTTGCGGATGCAGGGCTTGTTGGTCGGGATGACCCAGGTGTTCATGTTGTAAATCTTGATGAATTCCGTCGCTTCGGTTTCAGCCGTACCGGTCATGCCCGAAAGCTTCTTGTACATGCGGAAGTAGTTCTGGAACGTGATGGTCGCAAGCGTCTGGTTCTCGCGGCGGATAGGCACGTTCTCCTTGGCTTCGATGGCCTGGTGCATGCCGTTAGAATAACGACGGCCTTCCATGAGACGGCCCGTGTTCTCGTCGACGATGACGATTTCGCTGTCGCGCACGATGTAGTCCACGTCCTTCTCGTACAGGTACCAAGCACGCAGGGCGTTGTCAAAGAAGTGGACCCAGTCGGCATGTTCGCCGTACAGGTTCGTAATGCCCATCATCTCCTGGATGTGGTTCACGCCCTTCTCGGTCAACTGGATGTTCTTGTCCTTCTCGTCCACGGAGAAGTCCTTGTTCTTCACGAGCTTCTTCGATATCTCGTTCGCCTTCGCATACTTCTCGGTCGCGTCTTCGGCCGGGCCGCTGATGATAAGCGGAGTACGCGCTTCGTCGATAAGGATGGAGTCCACTTCGTCGACAATGCAGAAGTTGAGTTCGCGCTGCACCAGCTGGCTCGGTTCCACGGCCATGTTGTCGCGCAAGTAGTCGAAGCCGAACTCGTTGTTGGTACCGTAGGTCACGTCGCTGTTGTAGCTTTCGCGGCGCTGTTCGGAATCAAGACCGTTCACGATGAGGCCCACCGTGAGTCCGAGGAACTTATACACGAGGCCCATCTGCTTCGCGTCACGGCCGGCGAGGTAGTCGTTCACCGTCACCACATGTACACCGTGGCCTCCGAGGCCGTTCAAGTAAACCGGGAGAGCAGCGGCAAGCGTCTTACCTTCACCGGTGGCCATTTCGGCGATGGCGCCTTCGTGGAGCACGAGGCCACCGATCATCTGCACGTCGAACGGCATCATGCGGAACGGCTTCACCGAATCCGGATAGAGCTCGCGGACCTTCGCATAGACGGCGGCCGGCATGTAGACTTCCCATTCATTCTTGCCAGCGGCAAGTTCAGCCTTGGCGGCATCGGTGTACTGCTGCAAGTCACCAAGCTTGCTGAAGTCAAAATTGTTTTCGGGCTTGAAAATGTTGAAAATACCCAGACGGCGGTCGCAAGCTTCTTGGCAAACTGCGAAGGCTTCGACCTTGATGTCTTCGAGCGTGGCCCCGTTCTTGAGCTTTTCGCGGAACTCGGCGCTCTTCGCGGCGAGGGCGGCGTCATCCAAAGATTCCAGGGCCTTGCGGGCTTCATGGATCTTGGCGATGACCGGGCGAAGTTTCTTCACCTTGCGTTCATGTGGGGTACCAAATGCCTTGTGGAGGATGGTATCGATAAGACTCATAGTAATCCTTTATAATAGCCGAGGGAAAACCCGCGGACTTGGCGTAGCAAAATTACGGGCTAAATTTAGCAAAAACTATGCCACGTCAAGGTCTGTCTTACATTGAAACATACCAAAAAATCCCGCGGATTTCCGCGGGACTAAGAGGGAGATAATGTCAAATTCTGCGACTACATTGTCGATTTCACGAACTTGACAACTTTCTGCTTGACGGAGTCGTAGTACTTGTCCCAAATATTGGAAACTTCCTTCGTCTTCTTCAAGTTGTCCATTTCGTAGGCACTTTCGACTTCCGGTGCGCAGCGGAAGATATTATCCTTGCCGATATTGGCGCAGGCTTCAAAATAGTTGGAATTTCCGGTACGGGCAACCCACTCGTCCATGATGTAGGTGAGCCAGCCGAGAGCATTCTTCTTTTTCGGTGCGTTATTCGGGTGAATCATGCCCGTGTTGAAGGAGAGAATCTTGAACCCTTCATCCACAATAGCCTTGCAATCCTTCTTATCCGGCTTGCACGGATTCTTGATACCCGATTCCAAAGTCATAATGGGATCGTTTGCCCACATGCCACCATCGCAGAAAATCTTGCCATCGAGATTCAGCGTATCGAAATAGGTCGGAGCGGAGCAGCTGGAGAGGATGGCGTAGGCGCGGTCCATCCAGTTGTCTTCACGGTTCCACACCTTCTCGACGCTTGCACCGTTCATGTAGGTGGTGGGGATGAAAATGGGCTTGCCGAATTCATCCATCTTGCCCGGGAAATACTTATACAGCAGTTTTTTCAGGTTGGCACTGTCGTAACGGTAGTAGTTCGATGCGAGTTCAGGAACCAACGTCCCCTTTCTTTTCGTGAAAATGGCCGCCAAGTTGTCATTATACATATTGTACAATTCATCGGCCGACAATTCAGCACATAGACCAGAAGCGATGATGGAACCTGTAGACGTACCGGCAAAAGCTGCACAAACATCGCCAAGCTTTTCTACGCCAAGATCCTTTTCGAGTCTACGCATGAATTGGAGAGGGCCGATGCCGAGCGCACCGCCACCCGAGACAGAGATAACTAGTTTCATTTTTTATCCTTCCTTTGTATGGATTTCTCACTACAAGATAAACTAATTTCTTCTGAAAGATATATTTTTTTTGTAAAAAAATCTTACAATTTCAAGTCAATTTAAACCCGTTTTTCTTCGTTTTCTGTGGAGCTCCTTCCATGTTATTTGTTGATAAATTGTTTATATACATCTTCTATGCATAAAAATTCAATTTTCAAATTTCACATCATATCCACAAGTGCACTTTGATGTAATGGAGTATTCCCCTTCAAAGGTAGCAACCTGATTTCGCTTTTTCCTATTGAAATTAAAGGCTTTTTTTGGCGTTTTTTCCAAAAAGTTTCACGTGAAACACTGGAATCACGTCTTGAACCCGTATGTCAGATGTTGATACGTTATCCTGTTTTATCCCAAATCTATCCACTAACGAACATGGTCCAGAGGACCTGGACCATGATACAGTTAATATAGTGTTTACAAATATATCCACATAGGCGGGATACTCTACGACCAATCGGAGCGGGTCAAGTCCGGCCGAACAAGCTCTTAAAACTTGATGACGCGGGGTGCTTCCGTGAAACAATAGAACGTCGCGGTCGCATCCTTGAAGTACAGGACCTCGGTATTGTCATCATCGGGGGAGTACATCGACTTGAGCTCGGGGTAATTTTCGAGCATGTGGACCTTCGGCTCGCGGCGGTCGTCGCGGACGAGAGTGCCGGCCAGGCGCAACCACTTGGAGCCGGTCTTGTCCATGGCGCAGATTTCGACCTTGCCGTTTTTCTGGATCTGCTTGGAGCAGTCCTTGGACTTGCCGGTCTGGATGTAGAGCTTGCCCTCGAAAATTTCGATGGTGCCGAACGGGCGCACGCGCGGCTGGTCACCGTCGACCGTCGCGAGAAAATAAGCGCCGCAATCCTTGATGAAGTTCTTGATTTCTTCCATGTGATTTCTCCTATTAGTAATGATTAATGTATAGGCTCGGGGCTCGAGAATAGAGACTAGAGATAAGAGGCTAGAGACTAGTGAAAAGGATCACGCACTTCGTGCGTCAATATAAGACGGCGAAGCCGTGATATTTTTCCCTAACCCCTAGATCCTAGCCTCTAAACCCTTATACCTCCTAACTGACGGAGATTGCTTCGCCTTCGGCTCGCAATGACAAGCAAGGCGAATGCCACGCCAAAACGCTTGCGTTTCGGCATGGCTGAGCCGACGAGTCATGCGCCTGCGAATGACACACCCACTTCCTACCGTCTACTTCCTACTGTCTACTTCCTACTACTCCTCTATAAATCCTCTCCATCTCTGTGCCGAAGCAGCAGAAGATGACTTTCTTGATTTTCTGTGCGGGAAAGTTCCGGACTGTCCTCACGGCAATCTCGGTAGCCTCCTCCCAGGGGTAGCCGTACACGCCGGTCGAGATGGCAGGGAAGGCGACCGTCTCGCAATCGTTCTCTTCGGCAAGGGCGAGGCAACTTTTGTAGCAAGATTCCAAAAGCGCAGGTTCGCCATGCTGCCCGTCCCGATAGACTGGTCCCGGAGTATGAATCACGAACTTCGCCGGAAGCTTGAACCCCGGAGTAATTTTGGCCTTACCTGTCTCGCAACCGTTCAGGGGGATGCACGCCCTCAACAAATCAGGACCCGCCGCCCGGTGAATCGCACCGTCGACACCGCCGCCACCCAGCAGAGAACAATTCGCCGCATTCACGATGGCATCCACCGCAAGCTTCGTGATGTCTCCCTGGACAACTTCAATTTCTATCATGACACCTCCATTAGACCCAAATTCCCAACCCGGTAGTAAATATATCAATAAAGTTTCACGTGAAACATGATAGTGTTCGACAATCCACCTACGGTTTGAATTGTTCAAGACGCAATGCCAGAGGCATCCCCTCGATAGGTTCACGCGAGGCCCTCTTCTCGAATTCCAAGATTACCTGGCAGACTGGGGAACCATCCCTTTCCAGACTGTAGCCGAAACAGTTATCTTCCAGTCCGTATTCATGACACTTCAAAACATCCCCGACAAAACATTCCTGCATGAACTTCACCCGGATTCTCCGTACGGCATCTTCGAAACCGGAACTCTCCATATGGCAGGCCACTGCCAAATCCAGGTACGTCCTGTTGTTCATGTGGTGGTTAAAGTCGATATCGTTCATGCCCACACGATGCTCGAGTGTGTTCATCAATTTTTCAGATGCCTGCCATTCGAACTTCCGATGTTCTCCGACGGCAAGTTCCTCGATGATGTCAACCTTACCGTCAAGGATCCGGGTATCGGCAGGGCGCTTTCTGTTCTTGTCCAAGACAATCCAGCAACAATTCCCCCTGGCAAAAACCCGGCCACCGTAACTCATGGTGAAGTCGCAATAAATCTTTATCCTGGACTTTTCCGAAATCCAAAGTTCAACATCAAAGCGTTCGGACCATGGGGGGAGTTCTCCATCTATCCGCATATCAATTTCGGAAATGACCCAGTACAAACCCTGAGCCCGAATATCGAAAGCAGCAAGAAATCGACTACCCAGGTAACGGGCGAAACTGTCCTCGTAATATGCCAAAGCGGCCATCGGCAACATCCGGTAATCTAGGTCCATATCGCGACCGGCCACCATATAGCTATGTGAAAACTTCTGCATAAAAATATCCTGCCCATAATTTAACATTTTTTTTGAGGACATAACAAACAAATTATCTATATTGAGGGTATGAAATATCGTATTTTCATACCTATTATATTACTTGCTTTTGAATTGCCATTTGCGCAACTCGTGCCCCAGAAATCAGAAAACTCTTCCGTAAAAATTGACCGTGCCCTGATATTCAAGGTGGATTACACAGACGAGGCCATAGCAGCGGATTCCATTTCAAAAAAATCCAACCCGCCCTTGAACGAAACGAAGAAAAAGGAAGACCCCCTGGTTCATTCAATGATCGAAACCGGAGCCTGCATCACGGTAGCTACGCTCTTAGGAATATTCAACAACAACATCCCCGTTGGGTGCATACCGCTACCCAGTCCTTAGCTCTAGTCGGCACCTTGCTCACTGAAAAAAGTGAATTAATGTTGAAAGTTTATGAGAATCGAACACGTAGCCATCTGGGTCAATGACATTGACAAGGTCTGCGAGTTCTACCGGAAGTATTTCGGCGGGACCATTCATCAAGTTTATCACAATCCGGCAAAACAATTCACGAGCCGGTTCGTCACCTTCGAAGGTGGAGCACGCTTGGAAATCATGCACCGCCCCGACATAACTCCAACGTTTCACGTGGAACATTCGGAACATCTCGGTTTTGCCCATCTTTGCTTTTCCGTCGGATCCAAAGAAGATGTGGACCGACTCACCCGGCAAATGTCCAAAGAAGGAATCCAGGTCGTGGGGCAACCCCGGACTACCGGCGATGGATATTACGAAAGTGTCGTCCTGGACCCCGAAGGCAATCGGGTAGAGATTACAATTTAATTTTAAAGTAGGGAGTGTTTCACGTGAAACCTTTTTTCATTATCGCGCTTGTTGCGATGAACGTTCACGCGGTCGATTGTATCCGGATGACATTTGACTACCTTGCCTCGGAATATATGACGGAGAATCTGAACATGTATATACTTCCCGGCAAACTGAAACCGGACAGTCTCCACCAGCAGCAGAAATCCCTAGTCAGCACCATCAAGTACCACTGGACCCAAAACCGATTGGACAGCATGACCATCTCCCACACCTGCCAGGATGATGTACATAAGGGGACCATGAAGGTCAACTGGAAAATTGATTCCACCAAGGTCGGCAAGCTCATGAAATACGACTGGATTTTCCCGGACAAGAGTGACAACTTCACGGTTTTCCGCGGGAAGGATTCCGTCGCCATCGTCATTGACAAAGAACAGACCCACTCCTTCTACATCAAGAACGACACCATCCACGAAGTCAACGATTGGCTCCCCAGACATTGGATTATCACTCGGGACCCTGCCAACGAGAGCAAGTGTTACAGGAAGAACAGAGTGAAAAATCTGTTGGATGATAAAAGCTATCCCGAGAGGGGCAATAATCTCCACTTCACTTACGAATACAAAAAAAGGGGTAATTTCATTGTCCAAGAAATAATGAATCACGACGAGATGGTATTCGTTAAAATACCTGGTCCTTGCGAAGGAGGCAAGGAGCACACCACCATATTTTTCAAACAATAAATATTGTTGGGCCCCTTCGGAGCCAACATGAAACTTTATTATATTTCCGACCATGAAAAAACTCATCCTTACTTTTGCACTAGCATTATTCTCCCAGTCCTTTGCCGACTGCATCCATACAGTTTTTGAATATGAACAGGCGACAATCGCTGGTTACGACAAGAGCTTTGACGGCCTACTATTTGACAGTATGTATGTAGACAAAGGCACTGCCAACACCAGGGGGAACTCCATCTATATCCTGAAATACTATTGGACCGGCGATAAAGTCGACAGCGCCTACGAAGCAAATCTCCGCAACGGGGAATGGCAATACAAGACTACCGTAAATCCTGACTCGGTAGTTTTCAATGTTGACCATGTAGAAAATAATTGGTCAATTATAGGATCGGCAAACGGAGTGAGCGACACAATAAGTATCTACTTTGACGGGGACTCCTTGGCCATTACCAGCACTGACGAAGACGGTAAATACACTAATATATATGTCATGAGAAACGACACTCTCTTCAGGCGTTCTGAAAACGAAATTATCGTCAACGACGAGAAAGATACCAACACCTGCTATGTGAAGGATGGTCGCGACGACTACGTGACCACCTGGTACCGCTACGATACCGAAGTTAAAAATGACAGGGTCATTGTGAGCAAGACTTATATCGAAGATGGACTAGACAACAAGGTGATGACTTACTTCATGTTCCGTCGCAAAGGTGGAACCACTGCAATCCACCGCAATATCCGCCCGGCAATCATTCTCGAAAAATCGAAACAATTCGACCTCCTCGGCCGCCCGGCCAAAAGCGAACATATTATAAAAGTGAATCACTAAAGCTTAACAAGAGTCTCCTCTGAAGGAGACTTTTTTTCATATACATTATTATATTTCCTGATATGAGAAGAATACTAATTATACTAGGATTAATGGCATTGAATTCATTTGCTTTCGATTGCCTGCGGACTACATTTGACCTTTACGTCGCAAGTCAATACGACATGTACGAGAAGGATTACGAAGGATACATCCTCGATAGCCTTTATACTGACCAAGGCGAAGGGCAATCCTTATCCATTAAATATTACAGGACCGGCAACTATCTGGATAGTGCCGTAGAATATAAAACCACTCCAGATACTACTACGCAGCGCGTGATTGTCTACAACGAAACCGTAAAAGTCGATAAAGAAGAAAACTCCAAGACTGTCCATTTATATAAAGACGGGGAAGAATATCAAAAGATGGAATTCTATTTCAAAGACGATTCTCTATATTACAGAACATTAAATATTCAAGGCAAAATAGAAAACCTGTATGAAGAATATTCGTTCTACATCGTCAACGACACCATCTTCGAAAACGACGGAAGTCCTATAACTGTCCATGATCCCGAAAATGAAAACAGATGTTCCGTCAACCACCAAATGCAAGCGGCAACCCCCTGGACAACCTTGATGACCTACGAATACGAAACAAGGGGAGATACTCTTATCCAAACAAAGCGTAATCCTGCGAATAATCAAAGCGTCGACGGTACTAAAGAATTCTATGTTCCGGTTGTCCTGCAGCAAACCACACCCATTGTCCCTAGAAAAATTTACCCCGTTGCGGACTGGAAAAAATCCAAGCCATTCGACATCCTCGGCCGCCCCACCAAGAGCAAACATATTATAAAAGTGAACCGATAAAGTTTCACGTGAAACACAGTTGGGCCTATTTTTCAATGTCGGCGGTGTTGATAGATGAATCACAAGATTCAACATTTTCTCAACATTTACTAAAATATTATCCACAAATATTTTTAAAATTTTCGGTCTGCCGGATTTCCGGCGGCCTTTTTGTTAGTAAGATATTCTAAATTAGGAAACGTTACGTCAGATATCCACAAGACGTTTCACGTGGAACATACTTAATGAGACCATCGGAAGATACCAGGCAACAGGAAATATTCTGTCAATTTTTGTCAGAGAAAGGTGTGCAGCTGTCCAAGGAGACGACTGAGCGACTCTACCTGTATGCCGATTTGGTAGTAGAGACCAAGCAGTTCGGCAACCTGATTTCGCCAAAGGATTCCGAAAAAATCCTCAGCCGCCACATCGCCGACTCGCTGCTTCCCTATATATATATAGACGAAAGACGAAAGACGAAAGACGAAAGAGGCGAGTGCAATGAAACCGTCCACGAGTTCATTGCCAAGCCGAACAGTCTTGGCGCAAGGCGCAAAGACGAAGGAACTAAGGAATCTCTTTCGTCTATCGTCTACCAGCGAAGCGATCTTTCGTCTAAAACCTGGGCTGATATGGGTGCGGGTGCGGGTTGTCCGGTTTTCCCGCTCGCCATCGTGATGCCTGAAATCCAGTTTTATGCGGTCGAGCCCCGCAACATGCGCGTGCAGTTCATGAACTACGCCAAGGAAAAGCTCCAACTCCAGAACCTGACTGTCGTGGGCAAGCGCTTCGAGACTTCCGGCCTTTCGGACTTGGACTTTATCAGCTGCCGCGCCCTCTCGACTTTCGAAAACGACTGGGAACGTGCCCAACCCGGACTCAAGAAGGGCGGGATGTTCCTCACTCTAAAAAGTTTCAACAATATCGTTCACTTGGAAAACGACCCGGCGGTACACATATATAAATATGCTCTGCCCCAGGAAGAACAAGTTTACGCCTTAGTCACTCGAGGTAACGAATGAGTAAAGTAATAGCAATCTGTAACCAGAAGGGCGGCGTGGGCAAGACCACGACGGCCGTGAACCTGGCCGCAAGTTTTGCCGCTCTCGAAAAGAAGACACTCCTTATCGACATGGACCCGCAGGGCAACGCTTCCCAGGGTCTCGGTTTCAACGAGGCGCAGGACGAAGATATCCACGAAGTCCTCAACTTGGCCGGTAACCCCGACAACCTCAGCTACGAAACCATCAAGCCGGCAATTCTCGACACGCCTCTAGATTTCCTGAAGCTCATCCCGTCTGGCCCGGACTTGGCCGTGATGGAAATCGAGCTCGTGAACGCCATGAGCCGCGAACGCCGTCTCGAAAGAGTTATCAACATCCTCAAGCAGGCATTCGAGTTCATCATCATCGACGCACCCCCGAGCCTGAACCTTCTCACGCTCAACGTGCTGACCGCCGCCACGAGCGTGCTCATCCCGGTGCAGTGCGAATACTACGCCCTGCAGGGTATGACCGAACTTTTCAAGACAATCCGCGAAGTGCAGAAAAACCTGAACAGCGATCTCAAAATCGAAGGTACGCTGCTCACCATGTACGACGCCCGCCTGAGTCTCTGCAAGCAGGTCGCCGAAGAAGTCCGCGAGAACCTTTCCGATACGGTGTTCCAGTCGGTCATCCCGCGCAACGTCAAGTTGAGCGAAGCTCCGTCTCACGGGAAGCCGGTCATCTTGTACGACGTGCAGAGCAGCGGCTCGCAGGCCTACATGAAACTCGCCGAAGAAATCCTGAACAAGGAAAAATAAAATATACCATCGGTATTACATACGCAGGAACCAGAAATTATATATTAATCAAGGATTTCAAAAATGGGAAAAAAGTCTCTTGCTCTCGGCCGCGGCCTCTCCGACATTCTCAAGGACCACTCCTTGAATAGTGGCATCGTGATTGGCGAATCCGAAAACCAGCCGGCCCAGGACAACGATAACAGCAGAATCGTAGAAATCGACGTCAACCTCATCGACCCGAACCCGTTCCAGCCGCGCAAGGTTTTTAGCGACGACGAACTGGTGGAACTTGCCGAAACTATCGAGCAGCACGGGTTGATCCAGCCGATTATCGTGCGCAAGGTGGGCGACCGTTACCAGATTATCAGCGGTGAACGCCGTACCCGTGCAACAAAGCTCGCCGGCCTCCCGGTCATCAAGGCGCAAGTTTACGAAAATCTCGACGACAAGACGATGGCCGAATGGGCCCTCATCGAGAACATCCAGCGCGTGGACCTGAACCCGGTCGAAGTTTCAAGGTCTTATCAACAGTTGATCGATAATCATGGCTATACCCACGAAGATTTGGCCAAGATTGTTGGCAAGTCCCGCTCCGCCATTACCAACTCGCTCCGCCTGCTCAAGCTCCCCGAACAAGTGCTCACTTGGATAGTAGAAGGCAAGTTAAACAGCGGTGCCGCCCGTGCCCTCTGCAGCGACAAGGTCGAAGATCCCGAAAGCCTCGCCAAGAGGATTATCGACGAAGGCCTGAACGTCCGCCAGATCGAAGCTGTCATCCGTGGGGAAGATATCAACCAGCCGAGAGAAGAACGGTTCGACAAGCTCACCGACCTTGGCAAGGACCCTGAGCCTGCCGAAGGGGCCGACGCTTCAACAACCTCGGCGAGCCCGGCTGTAAAGAAGCCGAAGCAGGAACTCAGCGCCGACCTCAAGAATTTCGAATCCAAGCTCGAAGGCTATTTCGGCACCAAGGTTGAACTCAACCCGAGTGCTTCTGACCAGTCCAAGGGCACCATCGTCATCAGTTACTATTCCATGGACGACTTGACACGCATCCAGGAACTTTTGGAGAACCGGTAAAAAGTGAAATTCCTTAAGCTAAAGTTCAAGTCGTACACCATCCAGGTCATCCCGGACGATTCGCGGCAAATCAAGCAATACCACGTCTCAGCGACGATGCTTATGGTTATCCGCGTCGTGCTCGCCGTGTTCATTGTACTTTCTATCGTGTTCATAGCGCATATCGGCAAGATGACTGCAAAGATTGCCCGTTACGAAACCTTGAAAAAGACAGATGCCCAGCTCGTCAAGGTGAACGCCAACTACGAAGAAGTGCTTACCCACCTGGATTCCCTCTGGTTATTCGAAGAAAGAATACAGAACATTCTCGGCACGTTCCTCGAGAACGATTCCAACAAGGTCAACAGCCTTATTGACAAGAGCAAATTCGTGCATACGCCTCCCGAAAAGATTGAAGTCGACTTTGAAGGCCTCCACGGCTGGAAAAGCTACGAAGAAAGGCAGAGAATCGAAAGGCTCCCGAACATATTGCCGGTCGTGGGCATGATCAGCAAAACGTTCAACGAAGAAACCGGACATAACGGCACAGACTTTGCGGCAAAGGTCGGAAACCCCGTTTTTGCCACTGGAACGGGTACAGTTGAGTTCGCCGCCGAAAAAGATGAGCTCGGGAATACTATAATTGTTAATCACGGGAACGGTTATGTAACGAGCTATTCCCACTTGAAGGATATGAGGACACGAAAAGGGCGCCAAGTCAAGAAGGGTGATATCATCGGTACCATCGGCACCACTGGCAACGCATCTGGACCGCATCTTCATTACACGATCACGAAGGACGGAGTTCCCCAAAATCCCGAATCCTTCTTCAACTACTAGGAGAAACTATGCCAAATAAAGAACAGGAAATCACACAGATCGGCAACAGCATCACCATCAAGGGCGACATCCTCGGCAAGAGCGACGTCCGCGTGGCTGGTAACGTCCAGGGTAGCGTGAATATCGAGGGCGACCTCGTCGTGGAACGCACGGGCCGTATTGAAGGCGAAATCAAGGTCACCTCTTCCGTCATTGCTGGCACTGTTAGAGGCAACATCGATTGCACGGGCAAGCTTGTCCTCGAGAACTCTTCCAAGTTCGTGGGCAACATCAAGACGAAGCAGCTCATCATCCAGGAAGGCGCTATCTTCCAGGGTAACTGCAACATGGGCTCTTCCGAAGTTCCGCCCGTCAAGGAAGTTCCGGCTGCTGCCAACGGAAAGGAAAAAGGTCAACAGCCTTTCTAATATCACCTATCTATTTATATAAATAGAAATGATATTGGAAATGTTGATTGTGGATAGAAAAATCGAGTTTTCTCAATATTCACTTGAATATCATAGAGATATGAAACTAAAGTGTGATGGCGGTTACATTGAAAACTCGAATTCTATTCACGAACTTCAACATGAATAGATGTTGAAAGCTGATCTTTGACAGCTATCAACAGAAAAGGCACAAAAGGACGTTGAAAACAGAAGGTAAATAGCGCAGAATATTTACAAAAGGGATACATAAGAAAAATAATATAAGGCCCACTGCGCTGTATTATCTATATTCTTTACGCGTATGATTTCGAAAGTGATCAGAATCGGTCAGGTATCCGATATCCATATCGGAGAAGACGAAGGATTTGTGCAGGGCATCGATGTCCGCGCAAATTTTGAGTCCGCCCTGAAGTCGAAGTCCATGAAGGACATCGACTTGCTGGTGCTGTCCGGCGATCTGGCTAACGAGGACGGAGAAGAAGGCGCCTACAAATATGTGGCCGACCTGCTCAAGGATTACCGCGTTCCCGTATGCGTGATTCCAGGGAACCACGATCGCCTCGATGTCATGCAGAAGTATTTCGATCTAGAGGGCAAGGTCAGGGACGGAAAGTGCTACTACCGTTACGACATTTGCGGCCGCACTCTGCTCTTTTTGGATAGCGGGTGTGGTACAGTTTCCAAGGACCAGCTGGACTGGTTGAAGGTCGAAGCGGCAAAGGTAAACGATGAAATCCTCTTGTTCATGCACCATCCGCCGTGCCTCTGCAACCACAGGTTCATGGACCTGAAGTACTCGCTCAAGAACATAGACGAAGTCCAAGAAACTTTGTCTTCAATAAAGAACATCAAGCATATTTTCACGGGTCATTACCATTTCAACTTCCACCTGCAGTTGCCTTCGCAGCAAGAAGTGCATGTCGCGCCCTCGACACAGATGCAAATTGACCCGCAGGCACCCATTTTTAACTTGATGAGTTCCGCGCCGGGCTGGCAGGTTATCGAATGGGGAGAAAATTTTGTAGAAACTGGAGTTTATTTCAATTAACCCCTTGAAATATTTATCCATTTAACTAAATTTGGGGAAAATTTGGCGGCTTAGCTCAGTTGGTAGAGCGTCGGAATCATAATCCGCAGGTCTGTGGTTCGAGCCCACAAGCCGCTATTACTTAAGAAGAAGAGGTGCGTATGTCAAAACGAATTCTCATGATATCGGTCTTGATACTCACCTCTTTTTTTGTATCCTGTTCTAAGGATAAAGCCGAAAAACAGGCACAGCAGCAGGCTGTCGTAACCGTTCCCAAGGTCGAAGCGATAGTCAAGGTTGAACCTTTCAATGTGCCGGAATCGCCTGTCATTAGCGAAGAAAAAGCTAAGTTGTACGTAAAGGCAAGTGCCGCTCTCCTTGAGTTGGGCGTAAGCTGGACAGACCGTATCGAAAAGGCTCAGGACAACGAGAAGGTCCAGATTCTCAATGCTTACAACGTTGCTCGTGATCAGCTCTGTGCTCGCGTCGGGCTCGCTGGCATTGCCGAATACAACTGGATTACCGAAGTCGCCTTGAAGGCCGACGACAACAAGCTGACGTTTGAATCGGCCGGAATGAAAATCCAGTAATCCTGGGTACGTTTTTAAGGAAGGGCTCCGCGCTTTAAGGCACGGGGCCTATGTTTTATCTTCTTTGGCGCCGTAGGTTTCTTTTGACATTTTTTGTCGGCCGGACGAAACTATATTTTAACCGTGAAAGACGAGGTTATTGAATGAAGTTCCTGCATCTGGCTGATTTGCATATAGGCAAGCGCGTGTGCGAGCATAATATGCTCGACGAGCAGGTGCATATTTTGGGCGAGGTGTTGGATATTGCCCGCAAAGAAAGCCCGGATGCCGTGCTTATTGCGGGTGATGTTTACGACAAGTCGGTGCCGAGCGCCGAGGCTGTGGCCGTGCTCGACGATTTTTTGGTGAAGCTTGCTGCGACGGGCACCAAGGTGTTCGTGCTGAGCGGGAACCACGATTCCGCGGAACGCATCGCGTTTGGCGGGCGCCTGATGCAAGGTATGGGCGTGTACATGTCACCCGTGTACAACGGCGAATTTGCGCCGGTGACACTCAAAGATGAAATGGGCGAGGTGGATTTGTGGATGCTCCCGTTCGTGCGCCCCGCCGATGTTCGCGCTCATCTCGAAAGCGACGAGGAATGCGCCGCAGTAACGGACTATACTTCTGCTATGCGCATGGCGATTGCGCAAATGAAATTTACGGAAGGCCGCAGGAATGTGCTCGTGGCGCACCAGTTTGTGACGGGTGCGGAACGCAGCGAATCTGAGGAAAATGTGGGCGGCCTCGACAACGTGGACGCTTCGGTGTTCGAAAAGTTTGACTACGTGGCGCTCGGGCATATACACAAGTCACAGAACGTGGCGAAAGATGGTGATGGCACTGTGCGCGTCCGTTACAGCGGCACGCCGCTCAAGTACTCGCTTTCAGAAGCGACACATGCAAAATCCGTGACTGTTGTGGAACTGGGCGGAAATGCGGGCAACGCTACCGGTGACTTGTTTGCGGGAATGCGCGCGGCCTTGCAGGTGCGCGAGGTTCCGCTGAAACCGTTGCATGATGTGCGCGAAATTCGCGGGACGTTTGCAGAAGTTGTCTCGCCGGAATGCCGTACAGCGCAAGTGGCGGCAGGCAATAAGCTTGACGATTTTGTGTACGTAAAGCTCACCGACGAAAATGACGTGCCCGACGCAGCCCAGAAACTGCGCGGGATTTACCCGAACTTGATGATGCTCGATTACGACAACGAGCGCACGCGCAACCAGCAGATTGCGGTGGGCGTGGAAGCCGTCGAGAAAAAATCGCCGATGCAATTGTTCGGGGAATTTTTCAGCGAGATGACGCGCCGCGAAATGAATTCCGAAGAGTGTGAGTTTGTACAAAGTATTGTTGACGGAATCTGGGAGGGTGAAAGATGAGACCGACCAGGCTGATTATTTCTGCATTCGGGCCGTACGCGGAGCGCACCATCATTGATTTGGATAAGCTCGGCAAGAGCGGACTCTACCTGATTTCGGGCGATACGGGCGCCGGCAAGACGACGATTTTCGATGCGATTACGTATGCGCTGTTCGGGCGCGCGAGTGGCGACAACCGCGACGATGCGAAGTTGTTCCGCTGCACGAATGCGACTCCCGAGACAAAGACCGAAGTGGATTTGACGTTTGAATACGTGGGCAAGGAATACCGCGTGGTGCGCAATCCTGAATACATGCGCCCCAAGGCGCGCGGCGAAGGACTCACGAAGGAAGCGGCCTCGGTCACGTTCTACTATCCCGAAGCGAGCGGCAAGCAGGGCCCCACAAGCCGCCCGGTAAGCAAGGAAAAAGACGTTGCGGCGGCAGTGCAGGCAGTTATCGGCATCGACCGCGATCAGTTTACGCAAATCGCGATGATTGCGCAGGGCGATTTCATGAAGCTCCTGCTTTCGACAACGGATGAGCGCAAAAAGATTTTCCGCAAGATTTTCAAGACGGACAAATTTGGCGCATTGCAAGAAGAACTCAAGAGGCGCGCCTCGGAAATAGAAAGGCAATGTGGCGATAGCGAAAGTGCGGCATGCACGATGGTGGCGCAGTTGCAGTGCGGTGAGGAATCGGCGCAAGCGCAGAATCTGGAACAGGCGAAGAACTTGGCCGCAGCAAGGCAGGTCGCCGACTGGCAGGGCGTTTGCAGCACTGCGGAATCTGTAATTGCAGAAGATGAAGAATCGCAAGTAAAAATGAAGGCGGAACTTTCCGGATTTGAAGGCCGCCTTGCCGCGATGGACAAGGAATTGGGACAGGCGCAGAATATCGAAAAGACTCGCGGCGCTCTCAAGAAGGCTACGGAAGATTTTGAAAAAATTTTGCCGACCTTGGCTCCATTGAAAGAGGCGAAAGTTGCGGCCGAAGCCAAGCAGCCGGAACGCGACAGTTTGCAAGAACGCATCACGACGCTCAGGAATTCTTTACCGGAATACGACCAACTGGAATTGCGCCGGGCCGATATTGCGAAGAAGGAAAAAGATGCCAAGAACATTGCTGCGGATTTGGAAAAAAATCGCAAGGCCGTAGAAGCGCTCAAGACGACGATTGCGACGCTCGAAGAGGAATTGGCGTCGCTCAGCGATGCGGGTTCCAAGAAGCAGGAACTGATTGCGCAGCTGGATAAGCTTAAGACAAGGCAAGATGATTTGCTGAAGGTAGGCAAGAGCGTCAAGGAATTGACCGCAATACGCGATGCGTTTGAAAAGGCGAAACAGGCCTACATTACAGCCGACGCGGATTACCAAAAGAAGAATGCGGAATACGAGGCGATGAATCGGGCCTTCTTGAACGAACAGGCGGGAATCATTGCCGAGACCTTGGTAGAAAACGAACCTTGCCCGGTTTGTGGTTCTACGGATCATCCGCACAAGGCTTGTAAATCGGTGGAGGCGCCGAGTCAGGCCGAATTGGAGCAGTTCAAGGAATTGGCTTCCAAGGCGGAATCGGTACGCAGCACCAAGAGTGCAGAGGCTGCGCAAGCGAAGGGTGCCTACGACGAAAAGCAGGCTAGCGTCGATACGCTGGTGCATGAACTTTTTGGCGAGTGCAGTTTGGAAAATGCCCGCGAGCGCGGCAATACGGAATATGCAGAAAACCGCGACAAGATGGCATCGCTGACTTTAGCTGTATCCAAGGAAGAAGAACGCGAAAAACGCAAGATATTCCTTGAGAAGAACATTCCGGAAAAGCGCCGCGAATTGGATGGTTTGCAGGCCACTGCGACAGAGTTCGAAAAACAGATTTCTGGCCTCAAGGCCGATGTGGAATCGGGCAAGATTGCAGTGGAAGAACTTACGAAGAAGCTCTCGTTTGCAAGCAAGGCCGATACTGAAAAGCAGATTGCTGAAACGCAACGGCAGCTCGATAGCTCCAAGCGCGAACTTGAAGACGCGACAAACGCATTTACCGAATGCGAAAAGCAGGTAAACGAGTTGAATGCAAGCAAGGGCACGCTGGCATCGCAGCTGGAGGGCGCTCCGGAATACGACTTGGCTGCATTGCAGGCAAAGCGCGACGAGGCCGCCGCTGTCCGCGATGTGCTTGTACAGCGGCTGAACAGCGTTACGGCACGGCAATCGCAGAACAGCAATGCGCTTTCGCAAATCCGCAAGACGGTGGATTCCCTGGGAGAACTCCTCCGCAAGCGCGGCTGGATGCGCAACCTTTCGGATACGGCGAACGGCATGCTTTCGGGCACGAGCAAGGTGATGCTCGAGACTTACGTGCAGGCTTCGTACTTTGACCGCATCGTGAGCCGTGCGAATACGCGCTTCCGTATTCTTTCGAACGGGCAGTACGAACTGGTGCGCCGTATGGACGCTTCCAATAACAGGAGCCAGAGCGGGCTCGACTTGAACGTACTCGACCATGCGAGCGGTAGGCAGCGTGAGGTAAAGACGCTCAGCGGTGGCGAAAGTTTCTTGGCGTCGTTGTCGCTGGCGCTCGGGCTTGCCGACGAGGTGCAGAGTTCGGCGGGCGGCATCCAGCTCGACACGATGTTCGTGGACGAGGGTTTCGGCTCGCTCGACGACGAGAGTTTACGGCTTGCTATCAACACGTTGCAGACACTTGCGGGCGACAACCGCTTGGTGGGCATCATCAGCCACGTGAACGAACTCGAGCGCAAGATTGAAAAAATCGTCCGTGTGAAAAAGGACGACAACAAAATCAGTCGCGTGACGATTGAGGTATAAAAAATGGCCCCTTCAAGGGGCCGTTCTTATAAGATACCGTTTTTACGGAATGTCGTTGGGCATGATGCCAAATTCGCGGATACTGGGCAGCATGATTATTTCTGCATCTCCAGATTCCAAAGCTTCTTGCGTCACTTCTTCATTGAATTCTTCGTGCCCTTTGTCGTTTGCATCTTCGAAGGTGGCATCCTTGTTACTGAGGAATGTCGTTTCGATCAGGTCGACGGTACTTGAACCCTTTTTGACAGTCCATCCAACGAACATGTGGTTCGGGATGGTAATTATGGCGACTTCGAAACCAATGGCTTCGAGGACCGATGCGAACAAGAAGGAAAATTCGTTACACACAGCCTGCTTTGATCTCAGGATTTCTATAGGGTAGTTGATTTTCTGCCCGTTGCTCCCGATACCGTCGTTTTCGACGTACTTGATATTGCGCTTCTGCAGAACTTCAAATACCGCTTTGGCTACACGTGCGGCACTTTCTGTGTCTGTAGAGTCGTCGCTGTATTTCTGGTAAGCTTTGAGGCTTTCACTGGGGAGCTTTTTGCTGACTTCGGCCAAGATGGTGGAGATGGAATCCATGTTCGGCGTAATCCAGACACCGACCCACCAGTTCCTGTTTACGACGCCGGCGAGCTCTGCGCCATTGACCTGTACAGGGTGGATTGTCGTGGGTTTGGATGTCGAGTAGAAGAGAATCTCTCGGTCGTTTTCAAGGGCATAGGCGCGGATTTGGTATTGTTCCTGCTTCGGTGCCGAGAGGTCGAGCAGATAGTCCATATCGAATTTCAGCGATGACCCGATGATTATGGATGTATCGGGATTTACGAATTCCGTTGTCGTGCTCGTATCCGTGACACCTTCTATCCATACTTTGAGGGCAATCTTTTTCCAGCGGCAAGGAACTTTGCTCTTGCTCTCGCAAGTGTTGCGGACGGTTATGGAAACAGGCATCGGAGCCTTTTGTTTGTTTTTGTCCTTGAAGTCCTTGTACATGAGCGGATACTGGTTTGCAAAAGCTCCGTAGATGTCGTCTTTGCTCGACCATACAGAAGCGTCCAGCGTCCGGATGACATTCTGCGTGTAGATGTCGTTGTAGATGCTGTCGTAAAGTTGCTTGTAGAGCGTGTCGTAGTCGGCCTCTTTGAGGCTATCGAGTAACGCTTCGCGAATGGAGTCCATCCACTTCTCGGAGTAAGTGTTATCGAAGAGAATCTTGTAAACGGTATCCACGTAGGGTTCCGCATAGAGGCTGTCCCAGAGAGTTCCCGTGACATCTTCGCGGATTGCTGTGGCAAGAGAATCGACATCGACCTCTTCGGCGTCTTTGCCTGCGATACCGTCTTTACCATCTTCGCCGGAACAAGCGGTAAAGGCAATCGTGAATGCCGTGAACGCTGTAATTGCAAAAAATGAAAGTCTAGAATGAGTGTTCATAGGTTTCCCTTCTTGTTTTCGCTTCTGGGTATGTTCAGCGTGTTTTGCGTTTGTTGACAAGTCTTGTGTAGGTTTCCACCTGCCGCTGGATGATGCCGTCCCATGTGAAGCAATCGGCGATGCGCTTGCGGGCGCCTGCGAGCAGGTTCTCGAGGAGCGAGCGGTCGCTGGCGATGCGCTTGAAGGCGTTTGCCAAGGCTTCGGGGTCTTTTTCGGGGACAAGGATTCCCGACTCGCCGTCTACGACGACATCCGGGATACCGCCCACGTTACTCGCGACAATCGGGAGGCCAAGTTCCATCGCTTCGATGAGCACGACGCCCAGACCTTCGGTGTCGCCCTTGTGGTCGACGATGGCGGGTAGCACGAATACGTTTGCAGTGCGGTATTCGTTGGCGAGGTCTTCGGGCGAGAGCTTGCCGGTGAAGATGACGTGCGGGTACTTTGCGGCTTGCTGTTTGAGTTTCTCGGTGAGGTCGCCCACGCCGACGATGCGGATTTCGAACTTGTCGGCAGGCAGGAATTTCGCGGAGTCGATGAGGTAGCAGATGCCCTTGCGTTCAATGTGCCGCCCAACGAACAGGATCTTGAACTTCCCATTCACCGCATGCGGAACAAGCCCCAAGCCATCTCTCTCGTCTCTCGTCTCTCGTCTCTCGTCTAAATCGGTCTCTCGTCTCTCGTCTAATGTAGTTCCGTACGGGCTCCATTCTACGTCTACGTTCCGGATGGCCTTGATCTTGCCGGCGGTGAAGCTCGAGTTCGCGAATACAGCCTGCGCTTGCCCGATGGCGAACTTGAGGAGCGGTTTGACCCATTTCTTTTTGCGGATGAGCAAAAGTTCGGCCCCGTGGAAATTCAGCACCAGCGGGATGCGGAGGAGCTTTGCTGCGCCGAGCGCGATGTAGGCATGCGGGAACGGCCAGTGTGCGTGGATGATGTCGGGCTTCCACTGGCGGCATATCTTGAGGCACTTGAAGAAGCCGTTGATAATATAGGGGATAGCGAGGAGCTGTAGCCAGGGCTTGCTCGCCATTTTGGAGGGGGCGCCTTCTTCGTGCGTGAGGATTTCCCAGTTGGCGGGCGCGTAACGGAAACGATTCACGCGCGTGCCGTCGATTTCGTGGCTCTTGAGCCCTTTGTAAGAAGGGGCGAGTACCTGGATCTCGACGCCCGCTTTTTTGAGGTGCGCGATAGACGTCCGGAGCCAGGGGACCTCGGCGTCTTCGTGGAATCGGGGATAGACGGAGCCGATGACAAGAACTTTCATGCCAGTGCCGTTGATGCCTTTTGTTGCATGTCCTGGATGCAGGCGGGATAGACGATAGGAGTCACGAGGGTAGAGAGGATGCTTGATACGTGCGGGAAGTCGTTGATGTTCGCAGTCTGCTCGATACGGCCCTTGACGCGCGTCCAGCCTTCTATCTTCGAGTCAAGAAGCAGCATGCCCAATCCGGCCTCGTTCTCGATGAACCCGATGATGTCGCAGCCTCTGTTGTTTTTGGCCAACGCTTCCAGGAAGATTTCCCAGAATTTGCTGTTGTCCTCGTCGTTGCCGAGCTTCTGGGCAATCTGTTCAAAGTTAAACTCAAGGTACACGAACGAGGTCTTGTCCTCGTCGCTGCGTATAATTTCCTCTTGGCAGCGCCGTTCAAATAATTCCTTCGTGTATATGGAAATATTGAACCGGTGTTTTCCAATCAAATTGAAGAGCTGTTCCTTCATCATCGATTGGAATTTAGTCTATTTTTTGGTCATGCAGAGATTGATCAAGTTAAAAAAAGTGCTTAAGAACAGCGTTTTGGCATCGGCAGTGGAGGGATTCAAGTCCCTGAAGGTGTCTACGGGTAAGTACCGTCCGCTTTCGCCCGCCGAAATAGAGGTTCTCGAGAAAAACGGCAACAGCTGCGACGACTGGTCGAAGATCATGGTGGAGCCGGCTTTTGTTCCGGAACGCATCTACCGCTCCGTGTTCATGGGCGATGTTTATTTGCCCGCCTTTTTCGGCACGCTCCTTTTGCCCGGCGACGTCTCGTTCCAGACCGGCATATACGACAGCCTCGTGCATAACTGCATTATCGAGAATGCGCTCGTGTATAGGGTCGCCATGCTCAGCAACGCGATTGTACGGCGCGGCGCCGTGGTCCAGAACGTTGGGTCGTTCGTGGGCACCGGCAAGATCAATTACATGATGGGTACTGGCATCACCGTGGGTAACGAGATGGGCGGCCGCATGGTGTATGTCATTCCGGAGATTACCACAGACTTGGTGGATGTGCAACTTTTCCACAAGGCCGATGCTGCGACGGAGGCTGCATTCAAGGAACAGCTCATGGCACACCGGGACGAATGCGACATGCCTTATTCTATTGTAGGCAAGGGCGCAGTCGTGAGCAATACGAACATCGTGCGCAACAGCTGGATAGGCGAACATGCCCGTGTCGAGGGTGCTGCAAAAATCAGGAACTCCATCATCATGAGTTCGCTGGAACATTCCACGCACGTTTACGATTCCGTGATCCTTGAAAATTCCAACTTGCAGATGGGCGTGAGTGTGCATACAGGAGCCGAGGTACAGAGGTCGGTGCTCATGGAACGCTGCAAGGTGGGGAGCAAGGCCATTGTGAAGTCTTCTATCGTGGCGCCGTGCTGCCATATCGAAGAGGCCGAGGTGAACTGCTCCTATGTGGGGCCCATGACGCAGATGCACCACCATTCGCTTTTGATTGCGGCGCTGTGGCCGGAAGGCTGCGGAAACCTAGGCTACGGTGCGAACGTCGGTAGTAACCACACTGGCCGCATGCCCGACCAAGAAATTATGCCTGGGCAGGGAATGTTCTTTGGGCTTGGCGTGAACATCAAGTTCCCCGCCAACTACCGCGAGTCGCCGTTTACGTTGGTCGCAAGCGGCGTGACGACATTGCCGCAGCGGCTCAAGTTCCCCTTCTCGCTCATCCGTTCCGGTGACCCGCAGTTGATGGGCGTGCCCGCGCGCTTGAACGAAATTATCCCCGGCTGGAACTACGCGAAGAACGCGTACGCCATGGATAGGAACGCCTACAAGTATGCCCAACGGGGCAAGGGCGCTGTCGCGCCGTCGTTCTACAACATGTTCAGCGCCGAGACCGCCCGCTGCGTTTTCGATGCATACAACCGTTTGCAGGGGGTCGCCGTGCGTGACCTCTACACCCGCCGGGAAATCGACGGACTCGGTGAAAACTTCATGCGCGAGAGCGTGCGCCAGGATGCACTGCGCGCCTATGCGGAATACCTGGAACGCTATGCGCTCGACATGCTGATATCCCTCGTCGAAAACGATAGCTCGCTTGCTACACAGGCACCGCGTGAACTCCGCCGCCTGGTTGCAGGCGACGTGAACAAAGACATTGTGCGCATCGTGCCGCTGCCCGAAACATTCGAAGAAGTAGTCAAGCGCTTCCGCATGCTCGAAAAGGAATGGTTCGACCGCGTCGGTCACGGGCTCGACCGCGACAGCGCACGTGGCCGCGAGATATTCGACGACTACGATTCCGCACACCCGGTCGATGCCGCCTTCGTGGAATGGGAAAAGACTCGCTTCGAAGAATCCATCCGCCGCCTGAACGCCGTGGCCAAACTCGCGAAGCCGGAAGGGTAGCTCTCCGGTGGAACAGGTATTGCTCTACATATTGCTCGGTCTCGAAGTCGTGCTGCGCGTAGTGCTTGAGGTGCGCGAACGCAGGCTGACTCAAGTGCGTGGCGGCGTGTTCGCAGTGCTCCGCCTTGTGCCGCTTTTAAACGACATCGTGCCCCTGCCCGAATCACGCAAGGCGCCTGCCGCCTCGGCCTTTGTCGAGAAGCACGAAGAAGGCCACAAGAGC
The DNA here is from genome assembly GCF_947305105.1 of uncultured Fibrobacter sp. Lineage (NCBI taxonomy): Bacteria > Pseudomonadati > Fibrobacterota > Fibrobacteria > Fibrobacterales > Fibrobacteraceae > Fibrobacter > uncultured Fibrobacter sp. The sequence goes on from NZ_CAMZCS010000007.1 coordinate 67,507, forward strand.
CTGCACCACGGCATCCTGCGCAGCGTCACCAAGATTATCTTCTTGATTGTCGCCGTGTGGTTTTTGGCCGCGATGCTCTCGCGGTTCGGCCTCACCATTTACGAATCCGTGCTGTGGCTGCACTTGGCCGCCATACCCCTCCGGATGATATTCCATCTGTACTGCTGGAACCAGGAATACGAAGCCGACGCTTATGCGATGAAGCAGCTCGGCAAAGCCAAGGCTAAAGAAGCCATGCGCGACCTTGTCGCAAGCGAAATCCCGTACACGAAGCTCTTTGCCGTCGTGTACCGCGAGCACCCGACCGCAACGCTGCGCCAACGCCGCCTGTTTGCGAAGTAAAAATTGACATTTTATGACATCTGTTTGAATGTATTTTTATACAGTATCAAATGGAGGTCATTATGAATCAGGAACAGAAAACCATTCGCGTCATGGGCACGGGATTCGTCAAAACCGCCCCCGACACCACGAGACTCACGTTCGAGGTGGATTCCCTGCATGACTCTTACGAAAAGGCGTACGCCGATGCCGCAGTCGGGAACAAAAACCTGCGAGAAGCGCTCAAAATGTTGGATATTCCAAAAGATTCGCTCAAAACCACTAACTTTTCTATAACTAAAGAAACAGAGTGGAGACGTAAAGAAGAAAGGCGCGTTTTTGTCGGCTTCAAATTGCGCCAAGAACTCGCTATTGAATTGCCGCTGGACAGCGTGATCACTTCTAAAGTCATGTCCGCACTCGGCAAAGCGTGGCCTGAGCTAGAAGTGGACATCTCCTTCATCAAAAAAGATACCCACGATGTCAAGCTGCAAATTTTGGAATCCGCCGTCAAGGATGCCCGCGAAAAAGCCGAAGTCATCGCAGCGACATTGGGGCATAAGCTCGGCGGTATCATCAGCGCAGATTACTCTAAGCGGAGTATCGACATCAATTACCACGAAGAACGGCTGGCGTTACGTGACGGCGGGTTTTGCGACAAAGATGCCTCTATTGATTACACTCCCGACGATATCGAGGCCGGCGATACGATCGAAACCGTGTGGTATTTGGAGTAAATCTAACACGCGATTTCAACGGATCAACAAGTTATAAACCAAAATTTCGCGATTCTACGTTAAATTCGCTAATTATAACATTTTGCCGCGATTATAATATTTTGAAATGTTATGATTGAGGAGAAATGTTAAAAAGAAGGGGGTATCAATACGAAATTGTTTTCAAAACTTCAAAAAGTCATAATTTGACATTTCTTGATTATATATTTATGGATGATGAAAGACTTATATATCACAAAACAGAAAAATATGACCGCACTGGCAGAATATCAGCGAAAGTTGTGGAAAAATCCACAGCTCTCTTATCTATTCCTTGAAGTGACGGATTGTTGCAATTTAAAATGCAAGCATTGCGGAAGCGGTTGTCTGTCAACAAACCGGAACTATTTGCCTTTTGAAACCGCTCAAAAAGTCCTGGACGAAGTCGCTAAGGAATTCGACGCATCGCAGATATTTATTTGCATTACAGGCGGCGAACCACTTTTGAACAAAGAACTATTCAAAATCATCGCCTATTCCAAGCATTTAAATTTTTCTTGTGGTATAACAACAAATGGAACATTATTGTCGGAAACCGTTGGAGAACAGTTCAAAAATGCCGGACTTGACACAATTTCTATCAGCTTGGACGGTCTGGAAAAAACACACAACGACTTTCGATGTTCCCCAAATGCATTCCAACAAGCGCTGACAGGCATTCGAAATGCGAAAAAAGCAGGATTATATCCTGAAGTTGTAACAGTAGTCCACAAAAACAATTTAAAAGAACTCGACATCCTATACGAATTCCTTTGCGATGAGAAAATCGAATCATGGAAAATTGCGAACATCGACCCCATCGGCAGAGCAAAAGACAACTCTTCGATGCTTCTCAACGCTCACGAATACAAAATGCTGCTTGATTTCGTTAAACGAATACGGTTCAAACCAAGAAACAGCATGGAAATAAATTTAGGTTGTTCACACTATCTTGGAATGCAATACGAGTATATGGTTCGCGACTTTTATTTTCAATGCGGAGCGGGGACGAAAATCGCAAGCGTCATGGCAAATGGCGATATCGGAGCATGCCTAGACATTGAAAGGAATGATTTAACAATACAGGGAAACATTTATAAAGAATCTTTCGTAGATGTTTGGAAAAAAAAGTTTGAAATTTTCCGTCAAGATAAAGCGGAGTTAAATTCGCAATGCAAACAATGTAGCGAACGGGAATTTTGCATGGGAGATTCAACTCATACCTGGGACTTCCAAAACAACGAACCCAATTACTGCGTTTTCAAAATGCTGGAGGATTATTATGGTCAAGATAAATAGAAAGCCAAAAGAATATCGTGGACGTTGTGGAAACTGCCAAGCACCCCTGTTGAAGGGGGCCCGATATTGCGATCAATGTGGCACCAAAAAGGGCAATGGAGAATTTAAACCTTTTGAGAATACAATACGAATCCTTTACGGTCCACCCATTAAAATCATCCAGCATTGTGAAGCATGCAATCATAAATGGTTAAAAGCAGGGATTGGCGTAAAAAAATCTTCATATTGTCCCAAATGCAATTCACCCTCTATAGAAATGCTAGAATTTTCGCGTTGGCATTATGGAGAAACCCTAGGGCACTATCTAGAAGACAACGAGCCACTGCAATTATTCACCAAAGACGAAGTGAATAAAATTCTGAGTTTGCGCGAAGAATACAAGAATTTTCAAAACCGTAACGAAGATTACAATGCAATACACAGGTTCATGAATCAAAATGGTTTCGAGGAACACGCGAAAGAATTGAAAGATACAATTTTGTCAAATCGTGAAGCGGAAAGAATAAATTTATCAAAAAAGATTTTAATGGTTGTCGGAAACGAAAACGCCTTAATAGCAGATTGCGTTTGCCCCAAATGCGAAGGCATAATAGCTAGTCAAATAAAAATTGAGAAAAAAACGAAATTTCCCAAAGCGAATACACTGAAAGACAGCGAAATTTATTCACTTTCAGAGGATTATGTCAATCAAGATGCCAGTAAAGACGATTTAATGTGCTTACAATGCGGTCATGTTTTCAAAAATCCCACAAAGAAAAAATAAAGATCAGAGGGGATCACAAAAAGTGCCTAAATCTGCAACATCTTGCAGATTTCTATTGACAAGTCGAGCGATATTATATATTTTAATGTGAAAACAGCAATATATTGCCGATTTCAATAACAAAGATCGCAGAATTCTATTGGGGCTACAGTATGGAAAATCTCGGAAAACAGATTTCGGAAAGACGAAAAAAGCTAGGATTATCCCAAGAGGATCTGGCCGAGATTTCCGGTGTTTCGCCCAGAACAATCAACTCCGTCGAACTCGGGAAAGCGAACCCGTCCATCAACGTTTTGAGCAAGATGATTAAGCCTTTAGGTTTTGTGGTTACCTTAAGCGAAAGGGTTACGCATGAATAACGACAAAGTCCGCAGCGCATGCGTTTATTATAACGACATTCTTGCTGGGTATCTTTTGCAAAACAGCAGGGGCTACGCATTTTTTTACGACTCTGATTATGTGGCTTCCCGAAATCCGTCCATCGCATTGGATATGCCGAAAAAGAAGCGTTTGTTCCGCTTGCCTTATTTGTTTCCGTATTTTCAAGGGTTACTCCCAGAGGGCGCGAACAAGACTTTTTATTGTGAGCGTCTCGGCATTAAGCGCACAGACAAATTTGCAATGCTCTTGAATCTCGCCAATCACGAAACAATCGGCGCTGTCACCGTACGCGAAAGGAGCCACTGATGGGTCTCTGCCATTGCTGCTTAAAAGAAACGGAACAAGATTTCTGTCGAGCCTGTTCGAAGGCTTTGTTTGACGTTTCTAGATTTAGCGCGACTTTGGATTTTGACGTTCCGCAACTCGCATTCGCAAAGGATGGAACAGTCAAGAGAATTTCTATTTCCGGGGCACAGACAAAGTTTTCAGTCCGAATAGAAAACAAGAAATTGGTCAACACAGATCGCGGTGGAACACACATTCTAAAACCGACCTTGTTGCCGTACTACGAGAACTATCAAGACGCTCCTGCCAACGAACATGTGACTATGCTCATGGCACGTTTAATTTTCAAGATTCCTACGGCGTTATCTGCTCTTCTTTACTTCAAAAATGGCGACTCCGTCTACATCACCAAACGCTTTGACGTCATTGAAACTGGCGTGCATGCAGGAGAGCGTTTGAGTCAAAGTGACTTTGCGCAAATTGCAGGACTTGTTCCCGAAATAAACGGCAGCGACTACAAATACAAAGGTATTTCATACGAAGGAATTGCCGCACTGATTCGCGAGAACGTGAGTGCCGCCGACATCGCCGTCGAAGTATTTTTCAGAACAGTTCTTTTCAATTATATCGCGTGTAACGGCGATGCACATGCAAAGAATTTTTCTCTCCGCAATTCCGTCGAAAATCCCGATGTCTATGATTTGACTCCCGCATACGATTTGCTGAATACTTCGCTTCACATTCCCTATGAGCAATCGCGTACAGCACTCGACTTATTCAAGGATGAAGACGATTTCAAGACTCCTTTTTACGAGGCAAACGGTTTTTACGGCACTCCTGATTTTATGGAATTTGCCAAGAGAATTGGAGTCGTCGAGAAAAGAGCGGATCGTTTTATAAAGCAGGCTATCGATGCCGTGCCCGCAATGGAAAAAATGCTGGACAAGTCATTCTTGAGCGAACAAGGCAAAGAGAAGTACAAAGAATCTATCCGAGATAGAGCCAAAGCACTTGGGCTATAGAGGATTTTTAAGCGTATGCCCCTCCCTCTTGACTTTTTTAACTTAATAAGTTAAATTAAGTTAAAAGGGGCGTTATGAGCATCGGCGGGATAACATACAAGACCATCAACGGCAAGCGCTACGCGTATTACCAGTGGTGCGAAAACGGCAAGCAGCGGAGCCGGCGCGTCAAGGATGACGAGCTGGAATTGCTTGCGGCGCAGATTGAATCGGCCAAAAGCCAGGTGGCGCTTTCGCGATCCTTGTCGCTGTCCGATGTTCGGGCGACTTATTCGGCGCAGCCTCTTGCGGCTTTCAAGACCGACGTGAAGACGGGCGCTCTGCTTGAGAACTTCGCTGCTCCTGTGAAGGGATTCAAGAAGCGGGAATGTTTTTCGACTTTGCATGACTATGTTTATGGCGAAAATAACGACCGGGTGCTTGTGCTGTACGGCCTGCGTCGTACGGGTAAGACGACGCTCGTGCGACAGCTGATTGGCGAGATGGACGCGGCGTTCCGCGCCAGGACGGCGTTTGTCCAGGTGAATGCGCGGCATACGCTTGCTGATGTCAATCACGACCTCAAGTTGCTGGAATCGCAGGGGTTCAAGTGCGTGTTCGTGGACGAGGTGACGCAACTTGGCGATTTTATCGAGGGGGCGGCGCTTTTTTCGGACGTGTTCGCGGTAGGCGGCATGAAGGTGATTCTGTCGGGCACGGATTCTTTGGGGTTCGTTTTTTCCGAAGACGAGCAACTTTACGACCGCTGCATTCTGTTGCACACCACCTTTATCCCGTACCGCGAATTCGAACGTGTGCTGGGTATCGCGGGGATTGACGAGTTCATTCGCTACGGCGGCACCATGAGCATGGGCGGTGCTCACTACAACAAGGACAAGTTTACCTTCGCCACGAAGAAGGGGGCCGACGACTATGTGGATTCTGCCATCGCCCGCAATATCCAGCATTCCCTCAAGTGCTACCAATACGGTGGCCATTTCCGGTCGCTCCAGCAACTTTACGAGCGTGGCGAGCTGACGAACGCCATTAACCGGATTGTCGAAGACATAAACCATCGTTTTACTCTTGAGGTCTTGACGCGCGATTTTGCATCGAACGATTTGAAAATCTCGGCATCGAATTTGCGTCGTGACAGGGTGAACCCGACGGATGTTTTAGACAAGGTGAATGCGGCGGCAATTGCGCAGAAGATGAAGCGCCTGCTCGAAATCAGGGATCGTGACGAATGTTCGGTAAAGATCGAGGACGCGCACCGCGTGGAGATTCGCGAATACCTGCAGATGCTCGACATGGTTTGCGCTGTCGACGTGGTGAACATGGCTTCGCTCAACAATTCCGGCAGCCGTACAGTCTTGGCGCAGCCCGGCCTACGTTATGCGCAATCCGAAGCGCTGATTCGTAGCCTGTTGATGGACGAGGCGTTCAAGAAGATTTCCATCGGCGAGCGTAACCGTGTTGTGGCGCGCATTTTGGACGAAATCCGTGGCCGCATGATGGAAGAAATCGTGCTGCTTGAAACCAAGATGGCCCGGCCAGATAAACAGGTTTTCACGCTCCAGTTCCCCGTGGGCGAATTCGACATGGTGGTGTTCGATTCCGAAAACGCTTGTTGCGAAATCTACGAAATTAAGCACAGCGACAAGGTGATTCCTGCGCAGTGCCGTCACCTGCTCGACAAAAAGAAGTGCCGCGACACGGAATTCCGCTACGGCACGATTACGGGCAAGTATGTCATCTATCGTGGAGAGTCTTGCCGCATGGGTGAGGTGGAGTACCTGAACGTGGAAGAATTCCTGAAGGGGCTAAAATAATCGGGTTTTCGGGGAATTTTGCGAAAACTCCCTCTTATATTCCTTTGGGCAGAAATAGCAATAGTTTTTTCCTATATTCTTCAGTATGAAACGGATTATTTTTATAGTAGTCGCCTTCGCGGCCATATTGGCGTCGGCAGCCGAAGACATCAAGATTGTCAAGGTCAACGACAGCAACTTCGAGAATGAGGTTCTGAAATCCAAGAAGCCGGTCATCCTGGATATCACTTCCACGAGCTGCCCGCCGTGCCTCATCATGATTCCCACGCTCATCGGTATCGCGAAGAACTATCCCGACATCAAGATTGCGACGGTCGGCATCGACGAGCCGGGTATTGACAATATCAAGGCGTCGCTCCCCATCCAAGCTTTCCCGACATTTTTCCTCTTTAAAGACGGGAAGGTCGTAAACCAGCTTGTCGGTGTCGTGAAAGAAGAGGAACTGTTTGCCGCAATGCAATACACGCCTTCGAAAAAGACTGCGGCCAAGTCTGCCAAGAAATCGAAAAATTCTCCGAGGAATCTCGTCTGCAAGACGAATGGCCAGTTCAACGGCCTCAAGAATCTCGTGACGATTTCGTTCGTGTTCGGTGCCACCGAAATCGAGAACGTCGACATTGTGACGGACGTGTTCGTGCCGCCCGAGAAGGAAAGCCAGCGCGAGCAGATGATTGAACATGTGCGTGCAAGCGGCAAGGGGGAGGTGACCCCGACGATGACCGGGTTCCGGATGCACATCGACAACAACTGCCGATTCATGAAGGCGATGGACATGAAGCGCACTTCCACTTACGGCGAAATGCGTGCCGGGTTGGAACTGCAGGGATTTAACTGCAATTAGGCATTACCCCTTCTCATACCTTACGTAGGCAAAGTGCTTGCTGTCGGGGGCCCAGGAGTTCACATTGATGGTTCCTTGGCCGCCGAAGAGCTTTAGGATGGTGCGGGGTTCGCTCCAACCGTTTTTGTCGTTGCCGGTCATGAGGCGGATTTCCACGTTCTTGTTGGGTACGTGTTCGCCGGGGCGCACGTCGCGCTCGTGGTAGGCGAGCATCACGACTTTTTTGCGGTCGGGGGAGATGTGCGGGAACCAGGTGTTCCAATGTGCATCGAATGTCATCTGCGTCTGTTCGGAACCGTCGGCCTTCATGCGCCAGGCTTGCATGCGGCCTGTGCGTACCGAGTTGAACCAGATGTACTCTCCGTCGCTGTCGTATTCGGGGCCGTCGTTCAGCCCGAATGCAGTCGTGAGTTGCGTCTCGTTGCCGCCAGCGGCAGGAATTGTGTAAATGTCGTATTCGCCGCCCCGTTCGGCGCAGTAGGCGAGCGTCTTGCCGTCGGGAGTGATGCCGTGCAGGTAGCTCGGGGCTAGCGGTGTCACGAGTTCCGGCATGCGGCCGTCGAAGAAAATCTTGTAGATGCGTGAAAGGCCGTCTTCTTTGGTGTGGTGACTCACGTAGAGTCCGGTGCCATCGGGGGAAAGTACGTGGTCGTTATTGCAGTTGTCCACGAAGTGGCTCGGCACTTCGGTAATTGTGCCTGTGGCAATTTCGAATTTGTAGATGCGTCCTTCGCTGTTGTACGTGAGGAACTTGCCGTCGGTGCTCCAGTTGGGCGCCTCGATAACCTTATCGAATTCCTTGAGCAGTTTTGATTCGCCGGTCTCGATGTCATAAATTTCAAGGAAGGACTTGTCGCCGCTGCGGTCCCACACTTCGCCTGGGTTGAGCTCGAATGGGAAACTTACGCTCCATTGTGCGCGGAGCGAGTCCATCTGCGTCATTATCTGCATGGTCTTGGTGTGCGGCATTTCGGGGCATTCTTTGAGGCCCATCTCAAGGGCGGCTTTGCAGCCAAGCACTTCGTATTCGTAGCAGTTCTCGATGCGGGGTGGCTTCACGGATTCCAGTAGCGTTCCGGTGACATCGAACAACTGGATTTCCACCATGTCGTTGAGGTTCTGCACGCGGATAAAGCCTTCGGTTCCGTAAATTACGCCTTCGTTATGGAGCGGGGCCACCATCGAGGTTTTGAGGTGTGCGACTTGGCCGTTGGCATAGACTAAATCAATCCAGTCCGTGGCATCGACGCCCGTATGGAACTTGACGCACTTCGTCTTTGTCTGCACAATATGATTTGCGACGCAGTTCCCACCGGTGGCATCGCGGCCGACCTTGCAAATTTCCGGATCTGTCAAGAAGATGTCCGCGAACGTGAGGCTGTAAATTCCCAAATCCAAAAGTGCGCCACCTGCAAGCGCGGGATTTTTCAATCTTTCGATATGCGAAAGCGGCATCGAGAAATCCGCTTCGACGCTTTCGACCTTGCCGATTTTCCCGGCAAAAATCCAGTCCTTCACCATCTGCACTGCGGGCAAAAAGCGGGTCCACATCGCTTCGCTCATGAACACGCCTTTTTCTTCGGCGAGTGCAATGACTTCCGAGGCGAGCAAGGCATTTGCGGTAAAGGCTTTCTCTACGAGCAGGTTCTTGTTGTATTCTAGACAAAGTAAAATGTTGTTGTAATGCTCGGAGTGCGGGGTCGCAATGTAAATCAAATCCACATCTGGGTCTTGCGCGAGTTCTTCGTAGCTGCCGTAGGCGCGCTCGAATCCGTATTCGCTGGCGAACTTTTGTGCTTTGTCAAGTGAGCGGGACGCGACTGCATAACATTCCACACCCATTCCGCGCTTTTCGAGCGCCTTGACGGCCTTGGCCATTTTCGTGGCGATATGGCCACAGCCGAGAATAGCAAATTTCATAATGGAATTACCCATTGCAAACCCTCACATGGAAAATCATTTCGCAATGATATCAATATAGACATTGATTAAATGGAAATGTGGGGAATTTCCCCATATAAATGGACACATGTGTAAACAATGCAAAAAAACGGGTCGCATAGCGACCCGCCTTGGATTAGGTTTGGATGTTTTATGAAAAAAGTTGCTAGAACTGTACGGTCATGCCGATGGACATGGGCAAACAGATTTCGTCTTTACTGAGTCCGCCATCGTCCATGTCGAGGTGTGTGTAGTAGCCGCCGTCACCTGCATAGAATTCAAAGCCTGTTTCCATGAAGACGCCCAAGTTCTTTGTGAACATGTGCTGCAAACCGAAACCGAACACCAAACGCCAGTAATAGAACCGTTCCTCTTTTACGCCGTGCAGGTCTTCATGGTAAATGTGGTCATTCGTCCTGCCGGTGAGGAATTCGGATGCGTGGAATACGTACGGGCCGGTCAATCCGTTGAATCGGTAGGCAACACCAAGACCACCCATGAAGTCGTAGTCGGAATCGTAGCCGAGCCAGTGAAGGTTCGCGGACACGTGTTCGTTCATGAATGTTTGTTCTACACCGACCAACCCGTGGTATGTTCTACCGGCGGATGCAAAAATTCCGGTTTGTGCGAAACTTGCGCAAGTCAAAAAGGTGAGAATTAAAATAATCTTTTTCATTTTCGGTTTCCTTTGTTCCTATTTTATCACAGACGATTTTTCTGTGAGGGGCAAATTAGGAAATCCCTTTTTGTGAGACAATGGGATTTAGAAAAATGACGAATTTATTGCAATTCCGTCACTCTTTTTAAACAAAAAAAATTATTTTTAAACAGCATAGGGGATTGAACCTTCTTACAGGAGGTAGATGCATGACCGATTTGCCAAACGAAAAACAAGTTCTCTCCGCAGGAGAACAACCTGCCGCCAAGGCCGCAGAATGTGCCGCCGACAAAGCTGCTGCTGAACGTCGTGCTCGCATCAAGAAAATGCGCGGGTGGCTATCGCCACGTGATTCGGAATCGGATGATTTTGGGCCCGAAGATGCCTCCATTTATTACGGCGAAGGGCATTCGGGGTGGAATAGGTAAGGAATAATAATCAGTTTTTCTTGCACCGGACGGAAAGAGCGGAATATTTGTTGCCGTCATTGAGGATATACATCCCGTTCACATTCATCAGGCCGTTGTTGTTGATGTATTTGGCGTAAATGCTTTCGTTCCGATATTCAGCGTATTCTGTGGAGCTCCAATAATAGGCGTGCGCGCCTATGTAATAGTACGTTCCATCATATTCTTTCCGATAACCGCTAGGTAAACAGGAAAAACCGAATCGGTTCGTATATGCTGCAGGTCGATGAAAATATTTTTGACCAATCCATTCACTAATGGTATCTGGTGTCCATCCATAACTAGTTCTCATGCTTGCACCGATGCCTTCGTCCCCGTTGTGCGAGTCGGCATAGTCGAGCATTTCTGTCCATTCCTTTTCGGTGGGGATATGCCAGCCCTTGGGACAAAGGCCTTGGTGCGTGGGCTTGATTTGCTCGTCAAAGGTCGCGTTGTATTCGTTATACATGGAGTCGATATCCATGGCGACCGTCCAGGGATAGAGCCTGCCGTAGATTGCGCAAGAGTCCGGTTCGTCGTTGTAGCAGAAACTGGAATCCGCGGCGTAATTCAGGTTTTCCGCCATCCACCACTTTCCATCGATCTTCGTGATTTTGTAGACCTGGCTGTCCCGGACATCGACGATAGAATCGTATTCGATATCTGCAGGATCGAAAAGCTCTTCGGCCTGGTCCCCTGTGGGAGACTCCACTTCAATGCTTTCGTTGCTGCAGCCCCAGATTATCCAAAGAACAGCGGATAAGAACAGTAATCTCGTCATGGTTTCCCCTCGTAGAAAATGGAATCTCCTTGCGAGTTGACGATAATAAGGGGGCTGTTTTTGTCTGTTATCTTGTATGTCGGCCTTTGCGATTCGAGTTTCCCGTTTTTGATGGCGTAAAAGTCACCGGAGATTTTTAGGTAATGGGCGGCAAAGGAAATATCCTTGTGCAGGTCGAAATCGCAGTGCTCGAATTCCAGGGAGTCCAGATCTTTCTTGTCCCCGTCGACGAGAATCAGCGTGCATGCCGAACTGAACGTCTCCAGCTTCGAAGAATTCACGCAGTAGAATTTTTTGTCAATCGTGTCCTTGGCAAGGCAGCTTTCGGTCCATGTAGGAAGTCCGGCAAATGTGCTGTCTTTTCTGGGTATCAAGTCCTTCAGGGCCGCCGCCTTTTTCCCGATTTTGTTCTGTTTTAGGCTTATGGTGTAATAGTCTGTTGATATTGTACTTGTAAAATCGTCGTCCCAGCCCATGAAGTGATGGCATTCGATGGTGCCGCGTTCCCAGTGTTCCACCTTGGCGACCGCCGTCGTGTCGTCAATCAATCCTTGATAGGTCCAGGTGTAGCCGGAATCGGTGACATGCCAGGTATCGATGCTGCAACCGAGCAACATCGAGAAGCCCAGCGAGAAAAAAATGCTAGCGATGAGTGAAATTTCTTTTTTCATAATGACTGCCACTCATATACAAAGCAAAGGGTGGAATCGCTGTCGTAAACGGAGAATCGGGAAAAAACATATTCCTCGCATGCGTTTTCAATCCACGTCAGACGATCACCGGTTTCGCTTTTCCAGTGTTCCCATTGCTCGTCGTTGCAGATATACTCTTTTTCGTCGTGTCGGACAAAGTGTGCCCTGGTGCAGGCATCCGGACGGGCGGTTGTCTTCTTTTGGGCGGGTATTTCCTTCCAAGTCCAGGTTGGCTTTTCGGGATCCTCTTCGTACAGCGGCTCCGAATAATTGCACCAGAAATATGCTTCGTAAAATTTCACAATCTCGTTTGCATTTTCTTCGCTGCAGGAAAGCTCATAATAGTCGTCGCCGTTAATTGATTTCCAACGGTTGTTCTCGCAATAGAAGTAAATTGCGGAAGGAAGCCATAGCTTGTCGCCATTCTCGCAGGAATCACCTGTTGTATTGCCTAGGTAAGAGATGCCTTCCCATTTAGAGTTTCGGCATTGGTAATACGTTGCGTTAAATTTGACTTTTTCATTTTCGCGTTCTTCGGTGCATTCCCCTATTTTCTCGGAGAACTGCATTTCGAAATCGGCTTGTTCGAGATCGTATTCGGAAATGGTGTCTGTCCACCTGTATGTATTCCAGTTTCCGGTACATAAGAGGATGTTTCCGTGGTAGGAACGCGTCTTTTTGGACAGTTCCTGCCTGCATTCCCCGTATATAAATTCAACGGCGGTTTTTGTGTCGGCTGGAATCCAGGCAAGCATTTCGGGAGAGCACGTATATACTGTATCGTTATGCAGGATGAGCTCGCCGTTGCCGTAATGGCAGGGTTTGAACTTTAGGTCCAGGGAATCCAGGAATCTCCAGAAATAAACGGAATCGTTGCGTGCCGTTCGGAAGTCGCAGACCAGGGATTTCCCGTTCAGGGCGCTTTCGTCGTTGTTGATCCGGGTTAAAGCCCCGAGGCTGTCGCATGCCGGTAGTCCGTAGACATTATCCCATATAGTGGAGAAATAGGCAAAGCTTGCGCTGTCGCTCTCTTTTACCTTGGAGCTGTAGTGTTGCAACAGGACGTCTGCAATCCAGAGGGTGTCGTAAAAGTCGCCGCCGAACTTGTTTTTCGCAAGAGCGGAAGACATCGCCTCGAAGTTATGCATGAAAACGGAGTCGGGGCCGTCGTATTTAGCTAACAGGTAGGGCATCAGGCGCAGGGCGTCGAACTTGATGCTGTCGGATGCGAAATCGACCGCCTCTTGCCACTCCAGGCCAAACAGCTTGTAAATCTCCCTTGCGGCCTTTTTCTTGGCGTTTCCCAGGTAGAACCCGTCGTTCTGTACAAGGTCCTTGACGCGGTTGCTTTCGAGGGCGCCGAGCAGGTTTAGGGTTGGCGAAGGGGTCTCCGCGAAATCGACGTATTCCTCGAAGGTCATTTCGTTCTTGGAATCGCCGCGCGTGCAGGTAAAGGTCAGCTTGGCGTAGGTGATGGGGTAATAGTTCGAATCCGAGGAAAATACATAGCCCAGGGAATCGTCCTTGCGGATTTTCGCCTTGAAGGTTTCTAGTTCTTCCAGGTCCTCGTCGACGGCGGTGATTTCGATTTTTTGGGGGACAAGTGTCGGATTTAGCGAAAATTTTCCGGACAGGGCCGCGATGTTGCCCGTGGTGTCGTGGGGCGAAAAGATTCTGCTGCCGTCGTGCTTTTTGACATTGGAACGGTCATAGGAATGATCGTCGCAACCCGCAAAAAAGGATACGGATAAAAATGCAATAGCGGGCAGGACCTTTTGGAATAACGCGTTCATTGTTTTTTCCGAATCAAGAATAATCAAGCAAAAAATAGATTATTCCCCTTGTACAGAGGTGCTTTTTGCTGATTTTTACGATAAAACGGCATTTTCGGAGAATTGAAGACTTGAATGCCGGAAATAATATCAAAAAAATAGCTGGTTATTTTGTTATACATATTGTATGTTATGTCGCCATAATTGGTAAATGTCATATACATAACGGTTGGAAAAATACATGAGTATGTTCAAAAGAATTATTCTTGCATGCGCGCTTGCGACGGTTTCGTCTTTTGCCACTTGGGACTTGTTCCCGGTCCTTGAAAACCACAAGGGCCAGGCGGGGTTGGGAGCGACCTATCATACCTACGAATACAATGACGTAGATTATCGTTACCTCGATTTGTATGCCGGTGCCCGATATACCGTAATCCAGGATTTGGAACTTGCTCTCAGTATCCCGTATTGGCTGCTTACGTACGTAGACGGTGAAAGATATTTTGGTAATGAATTTGGAAATTTGAATTTTTTGACTCGTTACCAATTTATTCCCGTTATGAATGCTTTTGTCGATGTATCTATTCCTGTTAGGGATATAGATGATGGCGCATGGGGTTTCAACTTAGGGTTGCAATTTTCAAGGCGAGTCAACCAGTTGATCAATTTTGGCTCTCAACTCGGAACTTCCTATGCGATTTGGCGTGATTATGATGGCGTTCCTATAGATGTATATGGTTCCGCATGTCTCCGTTTTGCGGTTACACCGCAATTCACTCCGTACTATGGGACGTCTTTCAACTTCTCCCTGGGTGAATTCACCGATGGCGGTTACGAGTATTCCCATGGCGGTGGGGATCTTTACCTTGCGCCTTATGTTGGCGCGATTTACGACTTCAACGACTTCGTGTCCGTTGATGCTTGGGGAAAAATCAGCAGATATGTCAATGAGGATAATGCAACCTTGTTTATAACTACTGGCTTGTCTGTTTTGTTTAACTTCTAAGCACCGATTTTATACATTTGGCGCGCAATGCTCCACAAAAAATCCCTTATCGTATTTGACCTGGACGGGACTCTGTTCAATACGCTCGGTGACCTGTCCGTGGCGGTGAATTATGCGCTACGCCATTTCGGGCTCCCGGAACACGAAGAACAGCGTGTGCGCACTTTTATCGGGAACGGAACGCTGAAGCTTATCGAGAGGAGCATGGGGGAGGCGGCTAGGCCCGAGAACATGGCCCGCACGGGAATCACGGTGGAGGCAGTCCACAAGGTCTATTCCGAATACTATTGGGAACATTGTACGGAGCGCACGCTTCCGAATCCGGGAATCGTTGAATTCCTGCGTAGTACCCCGGCCCACATAGCCATGCTCACGAACAAGCCGGAACGGCCCGCCCTGAAAATCCTGGAGCATTTCGGTATCCGCGATTGCATCGAGTTCATGCTCTGCGGGGACACGACGCCCGAACGCAAGCCCAGCCCCGCAGGGCTCCTGAAGATTGTCGAGATGGCGGGCGAAACTTGCGAAAATACCGTCATGGTGGGGGATGACCAGCCCGATATCCTTGCGGCCCGTGCTGCCGGGGTCGATTGCGTTACGCTTTATTGCGGTTTCGGGAAGCCGGAGAACCTTTTCCCGCTGAACCCTGAAAACATTGTCTATAGCTATGCCGGAATGTGCGACTTGCTTATGCGAATGTCGACCGCACGATAAACTATATTAAGCATAGAAGGTAATTTATGATTTGTCCTAAGTGCGGTGATGAATACGAAGACGATATGCCCTGTTGCCTGTGGTGCGACGCGCCAAACCCTAATTATGGTCAGGAGGGGGAAAGTCAGGAGCGAAAAGCTGTCTCGGTCCTGGAACACCAAGAGAAAATAGATGGTTTTGCATTTCTTGAAAACCCTGATGGACTGGACTTGAGGGGCGAAGCTGAAGGCTGTGTCGAGTTTAAAATCACAAGTTCGGAGCGCGTTAAAGCATTTTTGTGGATGCTCTTTTGCCTTGTATACATTGTGGTTTGCTTGGTGGGGTTGTTTACTGTCGACGATGATTCTTTGCGGTTTTTTTTTCTGTTGGCATTATGTCCCTCTTGTCTTGTGGGCTACATTATATCAAAAACGGTTTTTGCCGTGGAATGGTATAAGGATAAATATGTCCTGAAAACCCTTCATGGCAAAAAGGAGTTCCCGTTTGACGAATCCGCGCGTCCCAGTTTCGAATATTCTGATCAACAGGGCTTTGTAGTGAGCTTGAAAAAGGGTTGGCAGACTTTTTCATTCCGTGAAAAAGGGTTCCCGGAAGTTACAAGGATGTTGTGCAGAATTTATGATGAACTGAACCCCAAAGACATTGTGCAGGGCGATGACTGCTCCATGTGTGCGGTATTCAAGCCGTTGCAACGTCCTGCGGGAATGGCCGGGTATTTTGTTTCCTTTTTCGTTCTTGTCTTTTACGGAATTCTTCAAGTGGGTTTGCTCGATGAGGCTTCTTCTGATGTGGGTTATGGGGTTTTCTCATTCTTGTTTGCATTTTTATCTTTATTCATCGCCTTTTACCGTGCAATGGACGTTCTCGAGATAAAGTGGTACAAGGACAAGTTCGTGCTTTGCACCCGTTTCGGGGAAAAGGAGTTCTCGCTTGACAAGTCCGAACTGTATAAAACAAAATGCAATGAAAACGGGACCCGGATGTTCGTCTTTAAAAAGGGAATAATGCCCTCTATCGTGGACGAGCGGTCGTTCCCGAAAGCTGTGAAAATGATGAAGGACCTCTACTGCGAGGAATAATCCGTTATGCCTCTGGCTTGATAGAGCCATTTAAAAATTTGTCAAGTTCAGACGCTTTAGGAAGAGGGACTGGTTTTCTTGAGTTCTTAAAAGGCTACTTAATCCTCCAATATTCTACCACGTCACGACCTTATTCACGACTTCGCGCTGTTCGCTTGCTGTTTGACGCAGGTATATACGGGTGGTTTCAATATGCTCATGCCCCATAAGGTCGGCAAGTAAAGCTATGTCATTCCGCTTTCCTAAAAGCCACTTTGAATGACCTTTTCTGGCCGTTCTTGGTTTTTTGAAACAATGATTATGTCTGTGTCTGTATTAAAAACTTGATTTTTGTAATGGTTTGTATTATATTTATATTATAAAGGAGGCTCTTATGGCCACGACTGTTTTGCAGGTCCGGATGGACGAAGATTTGAAGAATGAAGCTTCTGAATTGTTCGAGAAGCTCGGGCTAGATATTCCTACTGCGATTCGTATTTTCTTCAAACGCGCCGTGACTGAAAAGGGTATTCCGTTTGAACTCCGTGAACCCACTGCTGTCTACGATGCTGGCAGCAGGGCTTCCTCAATTGATCGCCGTGCCGCTGCCCTTGAAAATCTCCAGAAATATCGTGGGCGCATTCCCGCCGGTATGGATTACAAGAAGGAACTTGCGGAAGCGAGAATAGAGAAATACGGCAAATGAGAATTCTCCTAGACACAAATGTCCTGCTGGATTATCTTCAGCAGCGTAAAGGCTTTGATGTTGCCGAGCAGATATTGCAGGAATGCATTCAATATAAAATTGATGGATTTGTTGCGGCTCATTCGGTATCGAATATTTTCTTCATTTTACGAAAAATATATACCGAAGATGAACGGCGTGATATTTTAGCAAATCTGACGTCTTTTTTATCTGTGGCAGAAATCAATCACGAAATGATAGAATCTGCTTTGGCGCGGAAGGAATTTTGTGACTTTGAAGATTGTCTTCAAGATGAATGTGCATCTATTGTTGGTGCCGACTTTATCGTGTCCCAGAATATTAAGGACTATGTAAATAGCAGGGTCCCGGCAATTTCACCGAAGGAATTTTTACAAATTTATTCTGGGTAGTTTTTCTTAGAAATAATTTTACAGCTTGTTTATTTTTTCTAATCAAGGAGATTCTATCGCTTGCTGTTTGCTTATGGGGAAGCTTACACGTGGGCATGGCAAAGTGGGGGGGGGTGAGAGGGAAAAGTAACCTTGAAGTATTTTCTGGCCGCTTTCCTGGCCATTTTTCTAGCCGCCTTTCAGTGACCTTTTTTTTCGTTTCTAGATTTTTTGTAACGGCTTGTGTTATAATTGTTATTTTACTGGTAAATAGGAGTAATCTGATGAAAAAGATAACGTACAAAGCGAATGTTGTATATGCAATAAAACCTATTGTTTTATTTATTTGTTCGCTTTTGGATATATACCTTTTGTTTGACATATTCGTTTTGGGGCATTTAAATGGCACAGACAATTTTCTGGATATGACTCCTTGGGCCATCTTTTTAACGTTTTTTGTTGCTTTGGGGATCTATCTTTTTTGGGGAGAGCCGTATAAGATTAATAAAAATGAAGAGGCATTTACATTCTTTCTTTTGGGAAAAACAGTAGAATTCTCTTTTGATAAGAGTGATTTTCTGAAATGCGGGCATGATCGATTAGGTAAAAAGATTTTGTACTTCAAAAAGAAATATCGCTCCTATAGGGTCTATGAATCAATCTTTCCCGAAGTAGTGAAAACCATGGAGTGTATTTATCTTGATGAGTCCGAAGGCTCCGCTAAGGAATCTTGAATCTAGGATTTTATGGAAAGAAAATAATGTTCAAACTAGATGAGTATAAAAAGCAAAATATTGTTATAGGGATTTTGTGCTTTCTTTTTGGATGTCTTTTAGTTTTTTTAGGTAGTAATGATTTTATTGTTGATGGATATTATATGCCTAAAGATGTGACGGTAATTTGCCTTATACCTGGAAGAGGTATTGGAAGAGGTATGAATTACCTTGTTATCCCTGCATATCTGAATGCTGGTGTTTTTATCCGTTTTTTCTTTACTTTGCTTTTGGCTTGCATCAGTGTGGTCGCTTCCGTTTTCTTTGGCAGGAAATATCATCGGAAAGGGTATGGTAAAGAGCAAATCATCGCTTATATATCTGCTTATATCGTGATTTTTATCGCATGTTCGGTATATTTGATTATGCTTTGCCCGACCCTGTTTGTAGATTGAAACGACAAGGGATCAAAGTTTAAAGGAGATCCCCGCCCGGAGGCGGGGATGACAAGTGTGTGTCGGGGATGACAAATTAGGGGAGGATTGCTTCGGGGCGATTCGCCCCTCGCAATGACGCGTGTTTAGGATGACTCCAAAAAATAAAGTTCACTTCGGCGGTTCGACAGGCTCACCGACCTTCGTGAACTTTATCTTCTCTCGTCTGTAGCTCGCGCAGCGAGCGTCCTCTCGTCTAGTACCTATAGTGATCCGCCTTGTACGGGCCTTCGACGGGCACGCCGATGTAGTCGGCCTGGGCCTTGGTGAGGGTCGTCAGGTGAACGCCGAGCTTTTCGAGGTGCAGGCGTGCGACCTTCTCGTCGAGGATTTTCGGGAGCGTGTACACGGTGCCGCTTTCGTACTTGATGCCGGCGACGGTCTGCTTGCCCTGGGCGTTGAGCCAGAGGTCGATCTGCGCGATGGTCTGGTTCGTGAAGCTTGCGCTCATCACGAAGCTCGGGTGGCCGGTGGCGCAGCCGAGGTTGAGCAGGCGGCCTTCGGCGAGGATGAGGATGCTGTGGCCGTCGGGGAAAATCCATTCGTCGTACTGCGGCTTGATTTCGTTACGCTTGATGCCCGGAATCTTCTTCAGGCCGGCCATGTCGATTTCGTTGTCGAAGTGGCCGATGTTGCCGACGATGGCGCGGTGCTTCATCTTGCTCATCTGCGCGGCAGAGATGATGCCGGTGTTGCCGGTGGTGGTCACGAAGATGTCGGCGTAGCCAACGACTTCGTCGAGGGTCTTGACTTCGTAGCCTTCCATGGCGGCCTGGAGTGCGCAAATCGGGTCGATTTCGGTGATGATCACGCGGGCGCCCTGACCGCGCAGGGACTGGGCGCAGCCCTTACCCACGTCGCCGTAGCCGCACACGACTGCAATCTTACCAGCCATCATCACGTCGGTGGCGCGGTTGATGCCGTCGATGAGGGAGTGGCGGCAGCCGTAGAGGTTGTCGAATTTGGACTTGGTCACGGAATCGTTCACGTTGATTGCCGGGAACTTGAGACGGCCGGCCTGGGCCATCTGGTACAGGCGATGCACGCCGGTAGTGGTTTCTTCGGAAACGCCGCGGAGAGCTTCGCGGGCGCGGGTCCACTGCTTCGGGTCCTTCTCGAAAATCTTTTTGCAGGTGGCGAGGAACACGCCCCATTCTTCGGAGTCGGTAGCCGGGTTGAATTCGGGCACCTTGCCGGCATCTTCGAATTCGGCGCCGCAGGTCACGAGCATGGTAGCATCGCCACCGTCATCCACGATGAGGTCGGCGGTCTTGCCGTCGGGCCACACGAGGGCGCGGGCGGTGTTTTCCCAGTATTCTTCGAGCGTTTCGCCCTTCCAGGCGAACACGGGCACGCCCTGCGGGTTTTCCACAGTGCCCTTCTTGCCGACCACGACGGCGGCGGCAGCGTTGTCCTGCGTACTGAAGATGTTGCAGCTGACCCAGCGCACGTCGGCACCGAGGTCTACGAGTGTCTCGATGAGGATGGCGGTCTGCACGGTCATGTGGAGGCTGCCCATGATGCGGGCACCGGCGAGCGGCTTCTTGCCTGCGTATTCCTTGCGGAGGGCCATCAGGCCCGGCATTTCTGTTTCGGCGAGGTCGAGTTCCTTGCGGCCTTCGATCGCGAGGTTGATATCCTTGATTTTGTATTCCATAATGATTCCTTTTGGCGTGAGTTTTGCAACCATTTTATAGTGGTATTAACTGCGCCGGCTTTATTTATGCATAAATATAGTTATACGCATAAAAAAGGTCAAGCCGCACGTTCCCGTACGGCCCGAAACGGAACATTTTACGCTATCGACTTATCTGGACTTTCTCGGTAAAGAGCGTTCCCCTGCTGCGGACGACCACCAGGTAGCTGCCCGGAGCAAGCGTTCGCCGCGGCATTTCGTTACCCGCAAGGGAGAATATGCGGACATCCGCCGTGCCGTCGACGTTACCGACGACGATGTTCCGCCCCTGCACGCTGATTTGCGGCACCGCGAAAGCTGTCCTGCGGGCGTGAGCGCGGATAGATGTTGTGGAATCCGTGCCGGTGCTGTCATCGGCAACCGTGCTGTCGCCGACAACCGTACTGTCGCCGACAACCGTACTGTCGCCTTCACTGGAATGTCCTGCGGCATAGAGCGGAGCGAGAGCCTCTGCCCACAGGTGGTGCATCGCCTGTCCGCCGCCTTCCGAATTCGGGTGCACGCCGTCGCTCCCGAGGAGTTCGGGATGTTTCAGGAAGTAGCTGTAGAAGTCGGGCCCCTTCGGGAGGTCGTTTGCCTCGACAAGGCTGTCAAGCGCCGTGAGGAACTTGGGGTTTATCTGCCACTTGTTTTCGGTTTTTTCCGGGTTCGTGGCGATGATGCGCGCAATCACCGGCGTAATGCCGTGCGCCTTCGCCGCATCGATAATCGTCTGCATGTTCTTCACGTACGTCGCGAGGTTCCAGTCGCCGCCTCCCCAGGCATCGTTCGTGCCCATTTCGATTGCCCAGAACTTGACGTTGCCCACGTATTCAAGGTACTTTTCCAAGTGCTCCACGACCTCGGTGCTGTTGATGCAGCCGATGCCCCCGCGGAGCATCGCGGGCGTATATTCGGGGAACCGCGCATGTATCAGCTGAGCCGTCGTGGAGTCGGTCTCCTGCTGCTTGATTCCCATCTGGCTGATGCTCGTGCCCATGAAGAACCACGTGTCGGTCCCGCCGCTGGTCATGTCGAATGCCTCGATCTCGAGAATCTTCCCCACGTCGCCTTCGCTCACGAACTTGAACCAGGACTTGCCTTCGAAATTGATTTGTACGCCGCGCGCCATCACGGGGTTGTTCTTGACGGTCGCCGCTTCTTCCCAGTCACCGTCGCTTCCGTCGGTCGAATTGGCGGATGTCAAGATCTTGAAGTTCGAAAGGGCCACGCCGCTATGCCCGCATCCGTTGGTAAAGTCGGTGGCCCATGCGCAATCGCCGTAGGATTCCCAGTTGATCAGGAGCTTTTTCGGCCCGGCGCCCACGTTCAGCGCGATTTCCTTGGCGCTGCTGCTCTTCCAGTTTGTGAGGTATCCGTCGGTGAGGTACTCCGTCGTGGTTGCGCCTGTGTGTGCGGGCAACCCGCCCGATACCAGCTTGTTGGGGATAATCGCGAACGCGGAACTTGCAAGCGTCGTCACGCCGAACAGTGCCGATACCGTGCACCCTGCAAACACCTTCCTTTTAAAGGATCCCATAAACTCTCCATTCAAAAAAGGGCGATGCCGGAATCCGGTTACCCTCTCATCCAATATATAATGTTCGGTTCGGGATTTTGAAAAAAAAAATAGCGTCTGTGGACAGCGCGTGGACAAAACGATTCTTTCAGGATAAGGGAATCGTCGATGTACTATGTAAATGGAGCCTATAAAAAAGACATCCCGGAAAAGTTCCGGGATGTCCATTTTTTTTATCGAGGAAAAATTATTACCACTTGGCCTTGAGCGCCTGCGGGCATTCCACTTCCTTGGATTCGAAGTTCGGGTTGCCTGCGGCTTCCATCCATGTGGCGAGGAACATGCAGCCTTCCTTGGCCTGTTCGTCGTTCTTGAAGACTTCGTTGCATTTCCTGGAGAGGCATTCCTTGCGCTTTTTCAGGAGGTCGCCGTCGTAGCCGACTTCGTTTTCACAATCGGAGAGAAGTCCGCCGTACTCGTTACCCTGATTTCCCCAACCCATCTGGCTGCAACCGTTCTTGAACATGCCGAGGCCACCGCCCGGGATCATGATGTCGAACTGGTTACCTTCGACGTCACCTCCGATATTCGATGCCATCACGACGAGGGTCTTGCCGGCGAGTGCCTGGTGGTTAGCCTTGCTTTCGTATTTGCCGCTACCGGTAAAGGTGAGGGCGAAGCACTTGCCGCACTTACCGCCGGAGTTCGCATGCGTGGCCGCAAAGGCGTAGGCGACCTTGTCGCTCGCGATGATAGGAATCTGGCTCGTGCAGGTGGTGTTCTGGCCGCCGGCGCAAATATTCTGGCCACCTTGAACAAAGTTCTTGCCCTTGGCGTCGCAGGTCTTGGTCGGGTTGCCGCCGGAGTTCTCGTTCCAGGCGCAACTGGGCATGCAGCAGTCCCAGTAACGGGTTGCAAAGCCCTGCTGGCCGCCCTTGCCCGCGTTTTCGTACTTGGAGGCTTCGGGGTCATTGCCGCTGCCCTTAGAGCTGGAAGACTCTTCTTTGCTGCTGGAGCTCGACTTCGCGCTGCTAGAAGAGGACTTCGCGCTGCTGGAGCTCGACTTTGCAGAAGACGACGAGACGGCTGCGGTGTCTGCGCTCGAAGCGATTGTGGCGCTGCTGGCCGGTGCAGAAGAAGATTCGATGAGGTTCTCTCCATTGAAGGAGCTAGACGAGAGCTCGAACTGCGGAGGATCGGGCTGCTTGACGACGGTCTTGTCGTCGATATTGATCTCGGTGCCGTCAAGGCCGATAATTGTCCTGTTGGGGGTAACGATGAGGAGTTCGTCGAGTTTGACGTTAGTGAGAATGACATTGCTCTCGAAATCGGTGATGTTGCCTGTCGTGGCATCGTACACGCCTACAGGCTTGCTCCAAGTGTCAGTAACGACCTGGATGCCGTTTTCGTTGGGCTGTTGGATCAGGTAACTTCTCTGGTCTGTAAAAATCCACCAGTTGTTAGATGTGACGGTAAATTCCGGTACGCTATTCTGGGGGGTTGCTGACGAAGTGTTGCCGTCGTCGGTGCAGTTCCATGCTAGCATCAATATGGCGGAAATTGCCATGGACTTGATGAACATTCGCTTCATAGTTTTTTCCTCGTTAAAAAATTACGGTGAGACCTCCCTTAAAGCCTCAACAAAATTTCACCCAAGTCAAAGATAGATTTGTATTTACGAAAAAAGTGTAAATTTTTGTAAGGTGTGAATAGGGTCAATAAAAAACGAAATTAGCGTAAACAAAAAGCAACGTTCAGGGGGCTGAACGTTGCAAAAAGTGGTTCAAAACGCTGTTTTTTTCTTGCAAAGAAACTAATACTTGTTTTTGAGCACATCCGGGCATTCCACTTCCACGTAATTGTGTTCAGGATTGCCTGCCGCATTCATCCAATTGGCGAGGAAAAGGCACCCTTGTTTGGCCTCGCTGTCGTTGCTGAATACGCTGTTGCATTTGTCCGTAAGGCAGCTTTTGTATTTTGCCGCGTTGTAGTTGTGTTCTTTTTCGCAGTCGCTGAGGAGGCCGCCGTATTGTGCGCCTTGGTTACCCCAGCCCATGGAGGAACAACCGTTGAAGGCTCCTACGCCGCCGCCGGGGATCATGATGTCGAACTGGCCCTGTTCCACGTCGTGGCCGACGTTTGTCACCATGATGATGAGCTTCTTGCCCTTGATGGCGTTGGTGTTCGAGTTCGTGGAGCTATAGTGGCCCGCCCCGGTGAAGGTGAGCTGGAAGCACTTGCCACACTGTCCGCCGTTAGATGCGGGCACTGCTGCAAATGCGAACGCCATGTCGTTGCATCCGCTTACCGTGAACGGAATCTGGCTGATGCAAGTCATTGCGGAACCGCCGCCGTCACAGACGCTGCCGTTGCCGTAGTTCGTGTCTTGGCTGCGGCCCTTGTTGGTGCATTGCCTGGAGAGCTTTCCGCCTGCGTTCTCGTTCCATGAGCAGCTGGGCTTGCAGCAGTCCCAGTAGCGCGTGGCCCAGCCGCTGCCGCCGCCGCCCTTTGTCTTGATGGCGGGGCATCCTGTGGGTGTGCTGTTGCCGCCACCGCTGGAGCTGCTGGATTCGGGCTTCTTGGAGCTGCTAGACTGCGTGTTCGAAGAGGCCGGAGTCTTGCTGGACGAAGAAGCGGGCCTTGGCGGGCACGCGATGTTGTTTTCTTTGCTGATGTAGTCGAGTTCTGCGGCGTTCACGTCTTTCACGAGCGTTTTGCCGTTCATGTCTACGATATCACCGCCGAGGTGGTTGGTGATGGAGCCGACGATATTGCAGTTCACGTCGGAGACGTCGCCGTTGTTGTAGATGAGGTAATCTTGGTCGGCGTGGAGTACCCAGGCCATGTCGTGGACCATCTTGTATTTGCCCGCCGGCGCCGGAGTGGAAGTGTCCGGGGCAATGACAGGTTCGGGGATGTACGGGGTCACGATGTCGAGTTCGCCCAGCTTGAGCATCTGGACGATGGGTTCGTCGGTCTGGTTGTCGATGATGGCGGACCCGGAAGTGTTCAGCATTCCTACGGGGGTCCCTTTGGCGTCGGTGACGATTTTTGATTCTTTATAAATAAGCAGGTCGCCGAGACTGCTGTTGGGGTAAACATAGGCGTCGCCATAAAGGACGTAGGTGGAGGTGGAATCGTAGAAGCAGGCGAGTTCCACGATAGGGCAAGAGAGGGTTGGCGGTGCGGTGGCGGCCTCATCGCTTGTGCAGCCGGGGGCGAGCAGGACGAAAAGTGCCGCGCCCAGCAGAAGGAAAACTTTCAATTTGTTCCGGTTCATGTATACATACCTCTTTCGTCCATCCCCAAAAGAAATATCCAAAAAAAATTTGGTTTTGCAGCATGTAAAGATAGTGATTTTATGGAGAATTAGTCAATGTGGGTGTGATGTGGGCAACATTGCGCATTGGCTAAGGGACTGGAGGGTATAGACTTGGAGGAAAAAAGAATGTAAAGTTTTGTAAAATCTGACATGTAAATAAGATTTTACAATTGCGTGGACGCCTGTGAAGGGCGCGATTGCAGCGTGTGTTGATAGATTGTATATAAAATGGAAATTTGATGAGACGAGAAATGTTTAACCTTTGAAATTTGAACAAAATCGCCATTTCGGGAGTGCGTGCAAAAATGCGTCTAGGTGCATTGCGATTAGGCGCTTTATAATGTGGATAAGTCCATTTTTGGGCGTTTTCGCAAAAAATCAAAGAAAAAACGCTTGAAAAAAAATCCTCATTTACTAAATTTGTGGTCCAATTTCGAAGAGTACCGCTTCCTATGCTCTCCGGATTACGGGAATCCCCGGTGATTCCTTGAACTTGAAGCGATAAACCTTCTGCTGAAGAAGAGGAAAAAATGGCAAAAGAACATTTTGACAGAAGCAAGCCGCACTGCAACATCGGCACCATCGGCCACGTTGACCACGGCAAGACCACCCTCACCGCTGCAATCTGCACGACCCTCGCCGCCAAGGGTCTCGCCAGCGCCAAGCGTTTCGACGAAATCGACAACGCTCCGGAAGAAAAGGCCCGTGGTATCACGATCAACACCTCGCACGTGGAATACACCACTGCCAACCGCCACTACGCGCACGTCGACTGCCCGGGGCACGCTGACTATGTGAAGAACATGGTGACCGGTGCTGCCCAGATGGATGGCGCCATCCTCGTCGTTGCCGCTACTGACGGCCCGATGCCGCAGACCCGTGAACACATCCTCCTCGCCCACCAGGTGGGCGTGCCGAAGATCGTCGTGTTCATGAACAAGTGCGACATGGTCGACGACCCGGAACTCCTCGACCTCGTCGAGATGGAAGTCCGCGAACTCCTGTCCAAGTACGATTTTGACGGCGACAACACCCCGGTGATCCGCGGTTCCGCCCTCAAGGCCCTCGAAGGCGACGCCGCCTACCAGGACAAGGTCATGGAACTCATGGACGCCTGCGACACCTACATCCCGCTGCCGCAGCGCGAGACCGACAAGCCGTTCCTGATGCCGATCGAAGACGTCTTCACGATCACGGGTCGTGGCACCGTCGCTACCGGCCGTATCGAACGCGGTACCGTCCACCTGAACGACAAGGTCGAACGCGTCGGCCTCGGCGAGACCACCGAATACGTCATCACGGGCGTGGAAATGTTCCGCAAGCTCCTCGACGACGCCCAGGCCGGTGACAACGTCGGTCTCCTCCTCCGCGGCGCCGAAAAGAAGGACATCGTCCGTGGCATGGTTCTCGCCGCCCCGAAGTCCGTCACTCCGCACACCGAATTCAAGGCCGAGATCTACGTCCTCACGAAGGACGAAGGTGGCCGCCACACGCCGTTCATGAACGGCTACCGTCCGCAGTTCTACTTCCGCACCACCGACGTGACTGGCACGATCCAGCTCCCGGAAGGTGTCGAAATGGTGACGCCGGGCGACACTGTCACGATCCACACGACCCTCATCGCCCCGATCGCCATGGAAAAGCAGCTCCGCTTCGCCATCCGCGAAGGCGGCCGTACTGTGGGTGCTGGCTCCGTAACCGAAATCATCAAGTAAGGAATAATCATGGCTGGTGAACGCATCCGTATTCGCTTGAAGAGCTTCGACCATCGTATGATCGACCGCTCCGCTCAAGATATCGTGAATACAGCTAAGAACACTGGGGCTCGCATTGCCGGCCCCATCCCCCTCCCGACGAAGGTCCAGAAGTATACGGTGCTCCGCTCTCCGCATATCGACAAGACTTCTCGTGAACAGTTCGAATCCCGTACGCACAAGCGTCTGATCGACATCCTTGATGCTACGCCGCAGACTGTTGATTCCCTCATGAAACTTGACTTGCCGGCAGGCGTTGAAGTCGAAATTAAGGTCTAATAACAATGAACGGTATTCTCGCAAAGAAATTGGGAATGACCCAAGTGTTCACGGAACAGGGCGAATGCGTCCCTGTGACGGTTCTCGAAGCCGGTCCGTGCGTGGTCGTTTGCCATAAGACAGAAGAGAAGGACGGTTACACTGCCGTCCAGATCGGCTTTGGTCTCAAGAAGGAACAGCGCGCCAACAAGGCTGAAATCGGCCATTTCAAGAAGGCTGAAATCGCTGTTCGTGAACACCTCGCCGAGTTTGACGTGGCTGACCTCGAATCCTGGCCGGTTGGCAAGGAATTCGGTGCTGCTGACTTCGCCGATGCAAAGATGGTGAACGTCTCCGGCATCTCCAAGGGTCACGGATTCTCCGGCGCCATCAAGCGTCACGGTTTCCACAGCGGTCCCCGCTCTCACGGTACGCACAACATGCGCGAACCGGGCGGCACCTCCGCTCACTCCTATCCGGGCCGCGTGTTCCCGGGCAAGCGTATGCCTGGTCAATACGGCAACAAGAAAGTGACCGTGAAGCACCTCCAGGTCGTCAAGGTTGACGGCGACCGCAACCTGATCTTCGTCCGTGGCGCTGTCCCGGGCCCGAAGAACAGCATTATCGTGGTGAGGAAAGACTAATGGCTAGTGCAAAGCTTTTCGCCGCAACAGGCGATTTCAAGAATGATATCCAGCTCCCGGCTATGTTTGACGAAGAAGTCAACAAGGTTTGCATGTACTTGCATATCAAGGCTATCTTGAACAACAACCGCCAGGGCACCGCTAAGACCAAGACCAAGTCCGAAGTTAGCGGCGGTGGCCAGAAGCCGTGGAAGCAGAAGGGCACGGGCCGCGCCCGTTCCGGCCAGAACACCTCTGCCGTTTGGGTACGTGGTGCCAAGGCTCATGGCCCGAAGTCTCACGACTACTTCGAAAAGGTGAACAAGAAGGTCAAGAAGATCGCTTTCCACTCCGCACTCGCTGCGAAGGCTCAGGAAGGCAAGGTCTTCGTGTTCGAGTCCCTCAGCTTCGACGCCCCGAAGACCAAGGACCTGCTCGCCGTCCTTACCAAGTCCGGTATCGAACAGCGCAACGTCCTCTTCATCGTGAGCGTGAAGGACCAGAACCTGTACCTTTCCTCCAACAACATTCCTTGGGTTCGCTGCGCCCGCGTTGAAGATGTCAATACGTACGACGTTGTTCGTGCCAACATCATTGTCATCTCTCAGGCCGCTCTCGCCGAACTGGAAGGAGGCCGCTAATGAGTGAAATTCACGAAATCCTGCTGACTCCGCACGTTACCGAAGAAACCATGAGAAACATGGTGAATCCGCGCAACGATGTGCACAAGTATGTTTTCAAGGTTGCCAAGTCTGCCACCAAGACCGAAATCAAGGACGCCATCGAAAAGCGCTTCAGCGTTAAGGTCGATTCCGTCAATACCTTGATCAACCGTGGCAAGATCAAGCGCGTCCGCATGGTCGCCGGCAAGAAGTCCAACTGGAAGAAGGCCTACATCACGCTTAAGGCCGGGCAAAAGATTGCCGAGTTCGAAGGAGTCTAACTATGGGTCTGAAATCTTATCGCCCGCTTACCCCGACGCTGCGCTACAAGCAGATCGGTGACCGCAAGGAAATCACTGCGGAAAAGCCGTACAAGCCGCTTACCGAAGGTATCAAGCGTAGCTCCGGCCGCAACAACGCCGGTGAAATCACTTCCCGCCGTCGCGGCGGTGGCCACAAGAAGCTGTACCGCTTGATCGACTTCAAGCGTCAGTTCGCTGGCATCCCCTGCGTCGTCGAGACAATCGAATACGATCCGAACCGCACCGCCCGCATCGCCCTGGTCAAGTACCAGAACGGCAAGCGCTGCTACATCATCGCCCCGGCCGGTGTCAAGGTCGGCGACGTGCTGAAGTCCGGCGAAGGTGCCGAGTTCCGCGTGGGTAACGCCATTCCGCTGCGCGACATCCCGCTGAACTCCGTTATCCACAACATCGAGATGAAGCCGGGCAAGGGCGCCCAGATCGCTCGTTCCGCTGGTGCCGGTGCCGAACTGGTCGCCAAGGACGGCAAGCTCTGCCAGGTCAAGCTCCCGAGCGGCGAAGTTCGCTATATCCCGGAAACCTGCCTCGCCACTGTCGGCCAGGTCTCCAACATCGATCACATGAACGAATCTTCGGGTTCTGCTGGCCGCTCTCGCTGGCTCGGCATTCGCCCGTCCGTCCGCGGTGTCGTTATGAACCCGGTCGACCACCCGCTCGGTGGTGGTGAAGGTCGTACTTCCGGTGGTCGTCATCCGTGCTCTCCGTGGGGTAAGAACTCGAAGGGTGCAAAAACTCGTAACAATAAGCGTACCGATAAATTCATCGTACGTCGTCGTCAGAAGAGGGCCTAGTTCATGTCGAGATCCCTTAAGAAAGGTGCGTTCGTGGATTCCCACGTTCTCAACAAAGCCCAGGCGATGGCCGGTTCCGACAAGAAACAGGCTATCAAGACCTGGTCCCGTCGTTCCACAATCGTCCCCGATATGGTCGGACTTACGTTCTCCGTGTACAACGGCAAGCAGTTCCTCCCTGTCTATGTGACCGAAAATATGGTCGGCCACAAGCTCGGCGAATTCGCTTTGACCCGTACGTTCCGTGGCCACCGTAAGACTGAAACTGCTGCTGGAGGCAAGAAGTAATGCAAGCTGTAGCAAAAGTGAAAAACGTCCGTTATGGCGTCCGCAAGCTCCGTCGCGTTGTCGACCTCGTCCGTGGCAAGTCCGTTGACGAAGCGTTCGCGATGCTCTCCATCCTCCGTACGCAGACCAAGGGTGCCCCGCTGGTTGAAAATGCTCTCAAGTCCGCTGTTGCGAACCTGAAGCAGAAGTCCGCCGCTCCGGTTGCTGCCGAAGAAATCGTGATCAAGGCCATCACCGCTGACGGTGGCACCATCATGAAGCGTATCCACCCGCGTTCCCAGGGCCGTGCTTTCCGTATCGAAAAGCCGCTCTCCCACATCACCGTCGTCGTCGCAGACAAGGAGAAATAACAATGGGTCACAAAACTCATCCTAATGGTCTTCGTCTTGGCGTTATCCGCGGTTGGGAATCCAAGTGGTATGCCGAAGACAAGTTTGCCGATCTTCTCTATGAAGATATCGTGCTCCGTCGCTACTTGATGAAGCGTTTCGAACATGCCTCCCTTTCCAAGGTCGGCATCGAACGCACCGTCAAGAAGGTCAATGTCAACCTCTTTACCGCCCGCCCGGGTATCGTCATCGGTAAGAAGGGCGAAGAACTCGAACGCCTCAAGGGCGAACTCCAGTTCCTCACCGGTAAGGAAATCTACATCAGCGTCCACGAAATCAAGCGCCCCGAAACGGATGCCAAGCTCGTCGCTGAAAACATCGCCCGCCAGCTCGAAAAGCGTATTTCCTTCCGCCGCGCCATGAAGCGCGCCATCCAGAGCGCCATGCGCATGGGTGTCGAAGGTATCAAGGTGCAGTGCGGTGGCCGCCTCGGCGGTGCCGAAATTGCCCGTGTCGAAAAGTACGCCGAAGGCCGCGTGCCTCTGCACACCCTCCGCGCCGACATCGACTACGCCACTGCTATCGCCAAGACCGTTTACGGTGCCATCGGCATCAAGGTCTGGATCATGCACGGCGAAAAGATCGGCAAGGACGTCATGAACGACAACAAGAGAGAGAAGTAATATGCTGAGTCCTAAAAGAACATTACATCGTAAGCAGATGAAAGGCCGCATGAAGGGTGTCGCCTCTCGCGGCAACTCCATCGCCTTTGGCGAATTCGGCATTCAGGCTCTCGAAAAGTGCTGGCTCACGGCACGTCAGATCGAAGCGGCCCGTATTGCCATGACCCGTAAGATCAAGCGCGGTGGCCGCGTTTGGATCCGCGTGTTCCCCGACAAGCCGGTTACCCGTCACCCCGCCGAAGCCCGTATGGGTAAGGGTAAGGGCGCCGTCGAATTCTGGGCAGCCGTGATTCTGCCGGGTCGCATCATTTTCGAAATGGGCGGTGTCGAACGCAACCTCGCCATGGAAGCTCTCCATGTCGCGGCCCAGAAGCTCCCCCTCAAGTGTAAAATCATCGAAGAATCGGAGATCTAATGAAAGCACGTGAATTGAAAGAACTGGGCGTTGACCAGCTCAAGGAAAAACTGGCTCAGTTGAATCTCGATTTGTTCAATTACCGCATGACTGCGAAGCTCGGTAATTTGGAAAAACCCTCTTTGATCCAGACGACCCGCAAGGACATCGCCCGTATCAAGACCATCCTCAGCGAAAAGGCCAAGGCATAAGCCGGCAGGAGCAGGAAATGGATAGAAACCTTCGTAAAGTCAAGCAGGGTGTTGTCAGTTCCGACAAGATGGACAAGACTATCACGGTTGTGGTCGAAAACCGCAAGCGTCATCCCATGTACAACAAGATCATGACCACCACCAAGAAGCTCAAGGCCCACGACGAAAACAACGAAGCGGGTGAAGGCGACCTGGTGGAAATCATGGAAACTCGTCCCCTCTCTGCGACGAAGCGCTGGCGCCTCGTCCGCATTGTGGAAAAGAAGAAGTAAACTCCTGGAGTAAGGCGAATTATGATTCAAGAAGAAACCAGACTCGTCGTGGCTGACAACAGTGGAGCCAAGGAAGTCGCCTGCATCCGTGTTTTGGGTGGCACGAACCGTCGCTATGCTAGCATCGGTGATGTCATCAAGGTAGCCGTTAAGGACGCTATCCCCCAGAGCAAGGTGAAGAAGGGTTCCGTGGCCGACGCTGTCGTCGTGCGCACTCGTAAAGAAATCTCCCGTCCGGACGGAACGTTCATTCGTTTCTCGGACAATGCGGTTGTCCTCATCACTAAGGACGGTGAACCGCGTGGAACCCGTATTTTTGGACCGGTGGCTCGTGAGCTCCGCGACAAGAAATACATGAAAATCATCTCCCTCGCACCTGAGGTTCTCTAATGGCTAACATCAAGAAGAACGATAACGTCAAGGTGATTTCCGGTGCCAACAAGGGCAAGACCGGCACCGTGATCAGTGTGAAGGCCGGCAAGGTGGTCGTTTCGGGCGTGAACGTCCGCAAGCGTCACGAGAAGCCGAGCCAGACAAACCAGGCCGGTGGAATCATCGAGAAGGAACTCCCGATCGACATTTCCAACGTGATGCTCCTCGAAGGCAGCACCCCGGTCCGTACCCGCAAGCTCCGTGAAGCCGGCAAGAAGGCCGTCCGCGTGAGCGTCAAAACCGGAAAGGCTCTGTGAGGTATAACATGAACCAGATGAAGCAATTCTATCTCGAAAAGGTCGTTCCGGCTTTGCAGGCTAAGTTCGCCTACAAGAACGTGATGATGATCCCGCGTCTCGAAAAGATCGTCCTCAACATGGGCGTGGGCGCTGCTTCCCAGAACCGCAAGATTCTCGACGAAGCTGTCGACACCCTCACCGCCATCACCGGCCAGAAGGCCGTCGTGACCAACGCCAAGAAGGCTATCGCCCAGTTCCACCTGCGCGAAGGCATCGGTATCGGCGCCAAGGTTACGCTCCACGGTGACAACATGTGGGATTTCCTCTACCGTTTCATCAACATCGACCTCCCGCGTGTCCGCGACTTCCGTGGCCTCGCTCGTCGTGGTTTCGACGGTATGGGCAACTTCACCCTTGGCATCAAGGAACAGACGATCTTCGTCGAAATCGACATCGACAAGATTTCCCGTACATTCGGTATGGACATCTCCTTCGTGACTTCCGCTAAGACGGACGACGAAGGCCGTGCCCTTCTCGAAGAACTTGGACTCCCCTTCAGGAAGTAAGGTAGCACCATGGCTAGCAGAAGAATGATTGAAAAATGCAAGCGTACTCCGAAGTATACCGTTCGTGGGTACAACCGTTGCAAGCGTTGCGGTAGGCCGCACGCCTTTATGCGCCGCTTTGGCCTCTGCCGTATTTGCTTCCGCGAAATGGCACTCGCCGGCGAAATTCCCGGTATCACAAAGTCGTCTTGGTAAGGAGAGTATAACTCATGGCAATGACTGATCCTATCGCCGATATGCTCACCCGTATCCGCAATGCCTCTACGGCAAAGCTCCCCGTGGTGGACATTCCTGCCAGCAACTTGAAGCGTGAAATCGCTCGCGTGCTGCAGGAAAAAGGTTTCATTAAAAAGTTCGTCGTCGTCGATGACGGTAAGCAGGGTCTCCTGAAGATCCTCCTCCGTTACACCAACGGCGCCGCCGCAATCCAGGGCCTCCAGCGCGTTTCTACGCCGGGTCTTCGTCACTACGTTGACGTGGCCAAGCTCCCGCGCGTCCGCAATGGCCTCGGCTATGCGATTATCTCTACATCTCAAGGTGTGATGACCGACCGCGAAGCTCGCGAACAGAAGGTTGGCGGCGAAGTCATCGCTAAGGTCTGGTGAGGTAAAGATGTCTCGTATTGGAAAAGCTATAATCACTATCCCCGCTGGCGTCAAAGTTAACGTCAATGGTCAGAACATCAAGGTGGAAGGCCCCCTCGGCAAGCTCGAGACGGACGTCCACGAGCTCATCTCCATCAATCTCGATGGCGACAAGCTCTCCTTCACCCGCCCGAACGATGAAAAGTTCTCCCGTGCCATCCACGGTACGACCCGCGCCCTCGTTGCCAACATGGTCGAAGGTGTCACCAAGGGTTTCGAGAAGACTCTCGAAATCGTCGGTGTGGGCTACCGCGTCGAACAGAAGGGCAAGGACCTGAACCTCGTGCTCGGTTTCTCCCATCCGGTGATCTTCAAGGCTCCGGAAGGCGTTGAACTCAAGGCTGTCGATCCGCTGAAGATTTCCATCAAGGGTATCGACAAGCAGAAGGTCGGCCAGGCTGCTGCTGAAATTCGCAAGTACCGTCGTCCTGAACCGTATAAGGGCAAGGGCATCAAGTACGCTGGCGAAATTGTCCGCCGCAAGCAAGGTAAGAAGACAGGTAAATAAGGGTAAACTATGACTGCAATTGCTAAGAAAAGAATCCAGTCCAGAATCGCACGCCACGCTCGTGTGCGCAAGTCTGTTGTCGGAACTGCAGAGTGCCCTCGTTTGGCCGTTCGCCGTTCCTTGTCTCACATGGTCGCCCAGATTATTGATGACGAAAACAGCAAGTCCCTCGTTCAGCTCTCCACGACTGCCAAGGAATTCCAGGCAAA
This sequence comes from uncultured Fibrobacter sp., assembly GCF_947305105.1. NCBI lineage: Bacteria > Pseudomonadati > Fibrobacterota > Fibrobacteria > Fibrobacterales > Fibrobacteraceae > Fibrobacter > uncultured Fibrobacter sp. The sequence continues at coordinate 102,058 of NZ_CAMZCS010000007.1, forward strand.
GTTCGGCGAGATGACGAAGTCGGAGCAGGCCAAGCAGCTCGGTCTCCAGATTGCTGAAGTCGCCAAGTCCAAGGGCATTGAATCCGTGGTCTTCGACCGCGGCGGTTACATCTATCACGGTCGCGTTCAGGCTCTCGCTGAGGGAGCTCGTGAAGGCGGACTCAAATTCTAGTGAGGTACACTTTGGAACGCGAAGCTCAAGTTTCTGAATTTGAAGACAAGGTTGTACACATCAACCGTTGCGCGAAGACCGTCAAGGGCGGTCGCCGCATGTCCTTCTCCGCTCTCGTTGTCGTTGGCAACAAGAACGGCAAGGTCGGCGTGGGTCTCGGCAAGGCCAAGGAAGTTTCCGAAGCCATCCGCAAGGGCACCGAAGCCGCACAGCGCAACTTGGTCGAAGTCCATCTGCTGGACGGCACCATCCCGCACGACATCGAAGTGAAGGCCGGTTCTACCCGCATCCTCCTGATGCCGGCTGCTCCGGGTACTGGCGTTATCGCCGGTGCTGCTGCCCGTGCCGTTCTCGAACTCGCCGGTGTGCGCAACATCCTCACCAAGATTCACGGATCCTCCAACCCGAGCACGGTCGTCCGCGCTTGCCTGGAAGGTCTGATGTCCCAGAAGAACAAACAGGACTGCGCTGATCTGCGCGGTTTTAACGCCTAAGGGGTAATACAATGAAAAAAGTTCGTATTACTTTGATCAAGGGTACTGTCCGCCGTCTTCCGATGCACCGCGCCAACGTGGCTGCTCTCGGACTCCGCAAGATCGGTCAGTCTGTCGAACATGTTTTGACCCCCAGCATCCAGGGCATGATCAATGCCGTGGCTGACATGGTGAAGGTCGAGGAGATCTAATACATGGAACTCAATACTCTCAATCCTGGCAAGGCCGCCAAGGGCAAGAGCCGCAGGCGCATCGGTCGTGGTCCGGGTTCTGGCTTTGGTACCACTGCTGGCCGTGGCCAGAAGGGTGCCGGCGCTCGTAAGAGTGCCAAGGCCGGTCGTGTCGCCTTCGAAGGCGGCCAGATGCCTATCCACCGTCGCATCCCGAAGCGCGGCTTCAAGCACATCGGTATCGAATTCCAGATCGTGAACCTGAAGAAGCTCGCTTCTTGCTCCGTCACGGAGTTCGACGCACAGGTTCTGTTCGATCAGGGCTTTATCCGTAACCCCGAACTGCCGGTCAAGGTCCTCGCTTTTGGTGCCATTGACAAGGCTATCAACGTAAAGGTCAACGCTATCAGCGAGAAGGCAAAAGCTGCCATCGAAGCTGCCGGCGGCAAAGTCGAGATCGTCTAATGGAAGCTCTCAAGAAAGCCATCGATGCGTTCGTCAATGCCTTCAAGATTGAGGACCTGCGTAAGAAGTTGCTTTTTACGCTCGCCGTCCTCATCATCTACCGCATTGGCGCGCACATCACCATCCCTGGGGTAAACTCCGCCATTCTGGGTGAATATTTCCGTAACTCCAACAACTTGTTCGGACTATATGACTCCTTCACTGGTGGTGCGTTCGCTAAGGCGACCATCTTTGCCCTGGGTATCATGCCGTACATCAGCGCGAGCATTATCATCCAGCTGATGGGCTCGGTCATTCCCGGTATCCAGATGTTGCAGAAGGAAGGCCAGGAAGGTCGCGCCAAGCTGAACCAGTACACCCGCTACTTCACTGTGGCACTGTCTGCCTTGCAGGGCTGGGGCATTTCCGTATGGCTTTCCAACCTCAAGGTGACCGTCGCCTCCGGGGCGAGCCTTTCCGTCCTCGCGGACGATTTTGCCTCGGGTACCGGTAACATTGGCTTCCGTCTGCTCGCTACTCTCACGTTCACCGCGGGTACCATCTTCGTGATGTACCTCGGCGAACAGATTACCTCCCACGGTGTGGGTAACGGTATTTCTCTTATCATCTTCGCCGGTATCGTCGGCGGCCTTCCGCGGGCCGTCCTTGCCGAAACGGAAATGCTGAAGGAAGGTATTCAGCCGCTCGCCATCGAGATCTTCATCTTGGCCATGGTGGTGCTGATTATCGGCTTCATCGTCTTCGTGGAGACAGCGAACCGTCGCATTCCGCTCCAAAGTCCTCGCAGGACGCTTGGTAACAAGGTCATGGGTGGTCAGTCCAGCTATTTGCCCTTCAAGGTGAACACCGCTGGCGTGATTCCCGTTATCTTCGCAAGCTGCATCATGTTCATTCCAGCAATGATTGCATCTTGGTTCCCGAACGTTTCCGTTATGCAGGCTTTTGCTACTGCGTTCATCCCTGGTCACCTGGCCTACAGCGTGGCTGACGCTCTCCTCATCATATTCTTCACCTACTTCTACACGGCAATCCAGTACAACCCTAACGACATTGCCGAAAACCTGAAGAAGTCCGGTGGGTTTATTCCGGGAGTCCGTCCGGGTAAGCAGACGGCAGAATACATTGACCATGTCCTGACCCGTATTTCTCTGCCGGGATCCCTTTTCCTCGCTTTAATCAGCGTCGGACCCTGGTATCTGAAAGACGCTCTCAATATGAGTTTCTATATTGGGGGCACCTCGGTGCTAATCGTGGTCGGTGTGGCTCTGGATACACTTCGTCAACTCGAAGCCCAGTTGCATACCAAGAATTATGAAGGTTTCCTGAAACGTGGCCGCATTCGCGGCAGGATGGCATCTTAGTGGCTAAAGAAGAAGGCATACAAGTAGAAGGCGTTGTGTTGGAAGCACTCCCCAACGCGTTCTTCCGTGTCCAACTCGGAAATGGTCACGAGATCCTCGCTCATGTATCAGGAAAGATGCGTCGGCATTTCATCAGGATTTTGCCCGACGACAAAGTGTTGGTTGAGATTTCCCCGTACGACTTAAATCGCGGGCGAATCACTTACCGTTACAAGTAATAGGTATCAAAAGAAGGTCAAACCTATGAAAATCAAAGCCTCCATCAAACCCAGATGTGAAAACTGCAAGATCATCCGCCGCAAGGGTGTATTGCGCATCATCTGTTCGAAGAACCCCCGTCACAAGCAGAAGCAGGGATAAGGAGATCGTATGGCACGTATCGCTGGTGTCGATTTACCGAAAAACAAGACCGTGGAATACGGTCTGACGGCAATCTATGGTGTCGGTCTGTTCACGGCTCGCAAGGTCTGCGCCCAGTTGGGTATTGACCAGAACAAGAAGTGCGACGACCTGACTGAAGAAGAACAAGGTAAGATTCGTCATCTCCTCGAAGACGAATACTCCGTGGAAGGTCAGCTCCGCGCGGAGATTACCCTGAATATCAAGCGTCTGCAGGATATTGGCTGCTATCGCGGCATCCGCCACCGCAAGGGCCTCCCGGTCCGCGGTCAGCGCTCCCGCACCAATGCCCGCACTCGTAAGGGCCCGAAGAAAACTGTGGCTAACAAGAAGAAGTAAGGAGATTCCTCGTGGCTGAAGAAGAAATCAAAGAAACTGCTGCCGCCGCTGCCGAAGCTCCGGTCGCTGCCGCTACTGAAGAAGTTAAGGTCAAGAAGGGCAAGAAGCGTGTCGACATCCAGGGCATTGCCTGCGTCAACGCTACCTTCAACAACACAATCGTTTCCATTACCGACGCTCGCGGTAACGTGGTCGCTTGGGGCTCTCCGGGTAACTCCGGTTTCAAGGGCTCTCGCAAGAGCACACCGTTCGCTGCCCAGCTCGCTGCCGAAACTGCTGCCCGCAAGGCGCTCGACCTCGGCATGCACAAGGTGGATGTCCGCGTCAAGGGTGCCGGTGGTGGTCGTGAATCGGCTGTCCGCGCTCTCAAGAATGCGGGCCTCGAAGTTCTGTCTATTCGTGACGTGACGGGCGTTCCGCACAATGGTTGCCGTCCTAAAAAGAAGAGAAGAATCTAATATCCAAAGAGGTATCGCCAATGATGTGGAAATCACTTCAGATGCCGCGCAGCTTCCAGAAAGTGGAAACCGGCGAAGATGGCCGCTACGCCAAGTTTGTCGTAGAAGCCTTGGAACGTGGCTGGGGTATCACCCTCGGCAACGCTCTCCGCCGTACGCTCCTCTCCTCTCTGCAGGGTGCGGCTATTGTCTCCGTGAAAATCGAAGGCGTTCAAAAGGAATTTTCGACGATTCCGGGTGTGAAGGAAGATGTCACCGACATTATCCTGAATCTCAAGAGCATCCGCGTCAAGCTCCTTTCTGATCACGACGAAACCCTTCGCCTGGATATGTCCGGCGACGGTGAAGTCACCGCCAAGGACTTCGCGGAAAACTCCAACGTCAAGATCCTGACGCCGGACGTCCATATTGCAACGCTGAACGGCAACGCATCGCTCTCGCTCGAGGTGAAGATCTCCTCTGGCCGTGGCTATGTCACCGCCGACGAGCTCAAGGCCGCTGACGCCCCGATCGGCGTTATCGCCATGGACGCCAACTTCAACCCGGTGCAGAAGGTCGCGATGCACATCAGCGATACCCGTGTTGGACAGCGTACCGATTTTAACCGCTTGGAACTCGAGATCACGACTGACGGTTCCATCGATCCCGAAGACGCTCTCGCATACGCTGCGAAGCTCCTCGTGGACCACCTGGAAATCTTCATCAACTTCGAAGGCGAACTGGAATCTCCGGAAGAGCTCGAGAAGGACGAAGAATGTCAGCGTATCGCTACGCTCCTGCGCATGCGCGTCGACGAGCTCGAACTCTCTGTTCGCTCCAGCAACTGCCTGCGCATGGCGAACATCCATACCATCGGTGAACTTGTGCGTAACAAGGAAAACGATATGCTCAAATACAAGAACTTCGGTAGGAAGTCCTTGGTCGAACTTAACGAGGTGTTGACGTCGATGGGCCTCAGCTTTGGCATGGACGTCGATGAATACTTGAAGGATTAACAATGAGACACGGTGTAAAAAACAAGAAACTTGGCGTTAATGCCGAACACAAGCGTGCCATCCTCCGCGCCCTTGCCACCTCCATCATCGAGAAGGGCATGGAAGCGGACCAGAACAAGCGCTACGTGCGTACCACCCTCCACAAGGCCAAGTTGGCCCGCGGTGTCGTGGATCGCCTGATTACCTATGCAAAGAAGGGCGACCTTTCTGCCCGTCGTGAAGCTGCCCGCTTCATCACGAGCCCGAAGGTTCTCCAGGATTTGTTCAACACGATCGGCCCGCGCTATGCCAACCGTAATGGTGGGTATACCCGCGTGCTCAAGCTCGGTCCGAACCGCGCTGGTGACGCCGCCGAAATGGCCTTGATCGGTCTCGTCGAAGACGAAATCGTCGCCAAGTCCAAGAAGGCTGCCGAACAGCCCAAGTCCGATGCCGTGAGCATGGTCGAAGGCGAAAGCAAGTCTGCTGAATAACCTTTTGCAGGTTTTGAAAGGGCCCGGCTGCAAAAGCCGGGTCTTTTTTTCGTGCACGCCGTCACATGTCGCCCGTAATAGGTAAAACTTTGATTTTATTGGAATTACGACGATACGAATTTTTGTATAATTATAAGACCATTTCGCTTTTACGGAATACTCTATGCCGCATTTTTTGGCCATTGTCTTGTTCTTCTGTGGAATTTCGTTAGCCCAGTCTTCGCTGTTCGGTGGTGGTGCGAGTTTGCTTTCTGGCGAGCAGTCCATCCCTTCGCGTAGCGCCACCGTACTTCAGCCCGCCTATTCCGAAGTCCAGGTGGATTCTTCGTATGTGTTGGGCCCTGGCGACTTCCTCGATATCATGCTCGAGAACAAGTACCTCACGGTCCAGATTTATCCGGACGGCTCCGTGGCTATCGAGGAGTGCGGCGCGGTGGTCGTGGGCGGGAAGACTGTGGCCGAGGCCCGCCAGCTTATCCTCGACCTTGTGGGCAAGCGCTACAAGCGCGAGTATTGTTTTGTCCAGCTATCCTCTCTCAAGCGCTTCCGCGTCACTATCATGGGCGCAGTCAACCAGATTGGCCAGCATACGGTAGAGGCGCAGACGAGGCTCAGTTACTTTATCCGCCAGGTGGGTGGCACTCTGACCAATGCGAATACCGAAGACATCCTGGTGCTGCGCGGCAAGGACACGATTCACGTGGATTACCACAAGCTCTCGGTCGAGGGCGATTTCAGTGCCGACGTGATGCTGGAACAGGGCGACAGGATTTACGTGCCGTTCAACGATGTGGGCGAGGTCGTCACGCTCATCTTCCCGCACATCCGCACGACAGTGCCGTACAAGCAGGGACGCTCTCTGCAGGATTATTACAATCTCTCTGGAGTGGAGCGTACGCAGAATTACGGGTACAAGGCCATCTGCATCAAGGACCCAGGCAAGGATCCGCGCTGGGCGCCGCTAGCCGACATGGCCAATGTCTACCCCGAGAAGAATGCCGAAGTGGAATTCCATTTGAACCAGAGGTTCGTGTATGTGGGTGGTGCCATCTCGCGTATGGGGCAGTTCGACTATAACCCTTCCTGGCATGCGCTTGACTATATCGCCGCCGCGGGCATGAATACGATGACAGGTTCTTGGGACCAGGTCCGCGTGTGGCGCGGCAACCAGCCCAAGGCCATTACCGTGAAGGTCGCCGAAGACCCGATTCTCCCGGGTGACTATATCGAGATCCCGAAGAGCCGCTATGAATCGTTCAAGGATTTTACCTTGTTCCTCGCATCGCTTCTCTCGGTTGTCTCGGCAGCCTTCGTCATTTACACCAGCCTTAATAATGATAACTAGACCTATGGAAAAGCAGGAACCTGTTGGATTGACTGAAGTCCTCTTGAGAATTTTAAGCAACGACCTGAAGCATTTCAAGTTGTGCCTCTTCTTTGTTCTCTTGCCGACGATTGTCGTGTTCGTGCTTGTCATGTGGGTCATCCAGCCCACGTACAGGGTCACGGCAGTCATCACTCCTCCTCCGACTAGTTCGCCCAATGTGCTGAGCGGTTTTTCGAGCATGCTCGGTATGGGTTCCGGTGTAGGCTCGCTTCTCGGACTTATAGACAACAACGACGATATCGGCGCTGTCTGGACAATCTTCAATTCTTGGCAACTCCATAACCAGGTGATAGAGAAGTACCACCTCAAGGAGCATTACAAGTTCAAGGGCAAGTTCCATGCCGACTTGCTCAAGGAGTTCCGCAAGAACTTCGGCTTCGAAAGGAACAAGGAAGACTTGTTCGCGGTTTCTGTAGAAGACGAGGACTATCACCTCGCGGCCGAAATGTTGCGGTTCATCCTTGCCAAGGCGGATTCCGCGTTCAACGCCTTCAAGACGTCGCAGGCGCGCCAGTCCAGGATTTACTTCCAGTCCAGGCTCGATTCTTGCGAAAGGATCATGGATTCCCTGCTTGTCGCGTTCGCGCAGTTCCAGGTGGACAACAACTTCTACGATCCGGAAGTCCAGCTCGAGGCGACGATCAAGTACATGGGCGAGCTCCAGGCGAAGCGTGAAGAAGTCGCCATGGAAATGTCTTACGAGAAGATGAACCGCGGCGACGACAGCAAGCGCTATGACGAATTGAGCAAGCGCTACCGCGGCGTGACCAATGCCCTCAACAGCACGCTCGAAGGCAAGCGCGGCGACGTGGGCGTGCTTTCGCTCAAGAAATCTCCCGCCCTTGCTGTGGAATACTTGCGTCGCGAGTCCGAGCTCAAGGTGCAAGAGACTTTGTACAAGCTCTTGCGCCAGCAGAGCGAGCAGATGCGCCTGGAAGAAGCCAAGATGCTCACGAACCTGCATATCCTCGAACCGCCTTGGGAAAACGACAAGAAGGTTTTCCCGCTCCGTGGAGTCTCCCTTATCTTCACGGTCATGGTGTCATCGATTCTTGTGACCCTCCTCTGCAATTTCATCGAGTTCATGAAGGCCGAATCCGCTCGTGGGTCAAGGGTTGCTAGCGATTGGGCCTCCATCACGGGATTCTTCAGAAGAAAATCCAAGAAGGCTTAGGCCATGCTTTCGTTCCCCTTGGAATATCCGGTAAGCTTCGCGCTTTTCCTGGTTGTCATCGCCTGCATTGTGCAGGCATGGTTTTTCAAGAAGGACTTCTTCAATCCCCCCACGGTTTACTGTTTTTCGCAATGCATTACGCTCGGCATCGCCTATTTCCAGTACAACAAGACGATGACCGATTTCCAGTTCAAGACATGGTTGTTTTGGATTGGGGCCATGATAGCGTTTTGTGTGGGAGCGTATCTCTCGAGGCTTACGGCCAAGTCGTTGGGCGAGCCGGTGCGCGTTGTCGAGGCGACGGTGCCCGAAAACTACAACTGGAAACTGCACGTTGCGCTTTCGTTCATTCCGTTCGTTCTTTTCCTTGTCGGCATATTCGGCATTATCCAGAAGGCGGGAAACCTGCTCTTGCTTACGGACAACTTGTCCCACTGGATGAGGAAGGAGACGGACTACGGCTACTATTCCGTGCTCTTCAGTAGCGGGCCGCTTTGTGTACTGCTGTTCGGAGCCGCTTCGTTCAGCAAGTTCAATCCGCTGAAAAGCATTCGTTGGCTTGCGCGGTTCATGGTGCTTTTGACCATTGCGCTCAATTTGCTCGCTTACCCGAACCGCGGGACGCTCTTCTTTAGCGCGGGTATCCTTGTCATATTGTTCAACTATTTGCGCAAGCGTATTTCGGCGTTGTGGATTCTCGTTTTTCTTGTGCTCGCTGCAGCGGGCTTTATTGCCATCAGTTCGCTACGCGACCAGTACCAGGGCAATTCGGTACAGGGGATGGCGTTCAAGGCCATGATCGATCTGCCGTACAAGTACGTATCGAACAACTATTGGAACTTTGACTATGCCATCAACCCTCCGCCGGACCGGGAATACCACCCGCATACCTACGGCATCGACTTTTTCTTCGGCATGTTCGAGTTTTTCCAGGTGCCCGGCAGCTTCCGTTACAGCTTGGGTTGGGACGGGCTGTTCAACGAACGCATCGAGAAAGTTCACGGCCTGAATACCGCGAGTTACCTGTGGGAGGTGTACAAGGACTTGTACGCTCCGGGCGTATTCATCTTCCCGTTCTTTGTGGGGCTTGCTCTTACACTCATGCACCTGCGCCTGTGCCGTAGGGGCTTTACGCCGCGCGTGCTGTTGCTCTATACCATGCTCATCTATATCATCGGCTGGTGGTTCTTCACGCCGGGGTACAAGCAGGGCATTTACTGGGCTTGGGCTATTTTCGTCTTCTGCATTACGACGGCGAGCATGGGCAAGGTCCGTCGTGTGCCCTCTGCGCCGGATTTGAAGGCATTAGAGGCTGAACCGCCTGTTCTTCAGGAAATAGACTGCGAGGACAAGGGTCAGCAGCAGGTCTCCGCTTAGCGTGAACAGCGGGATGCTCGCGTCGTTGAGCGCATGTGCCGCATAGATGCAGGCGGCGATGTTTGCCACACCACAGATACTGATAAACGAACCGTAAAGCCAGGTGCGCTTTTCTTTAAGCATCGTGGAAATCATGCCCATGCGCATGGCCTGCAGTATAAGCGAAGCCGAGAGGATGCGCAGGCAGTAGCTCGATGCGTTGAGCAGGTTGTCGGTCCAGGGGGCGGCAAAGAAGATGATGCGCAGCGCCCATTCGGGGAAAAGCCAGAAGGGGGAAGAAACCGCGACGATGAACAGCGTGAATATGGCCTGGTCGCGGATGGAGAGCTTGTGGCTGTCGGTCTGGTGCAACGTGATGAGGCTCGAGGAGATGAAATGCACCATGAGCCCGGACGCGAGTATGATTAGTTTGTGCGCAAAATTGTACGAGGCGAGGAAGGAGTCGGGCGCATAGTGCGCCACGGTGTAGAGGCCCACGGGCAGGTACGCGAAGCTTGCGACGCTCGCGAGTGCGTAGGGGCTCGCGGACTTGAGCATGAGCTTGAAGAACTTCAGGGTGTGGTTCCCGATGCGCAACACCTTGGCCGTGAACGCCTGCCGGACGCCGAAGCCGAATGCGGGCAGCGCGGCGGCGACCATCGCTAGGGCTATTGCCGGGATGGAATCGACCCGGAACACGTACAGGGTGATACCCATGATGGTCGTGTACGATATCGTGTGCAAGACCTTCGAGATGAGCAGCTTTTTCCAGAAGTTCCCGCAGATGAAGTACCAGTCGAAGAAGGCGTGCTGGAACAATAGCCCTAGCGCGAGCACGAGCTCGCCGGCGAACGCCGGATGGTCGCGCCGCACCGTGAACGCGAATATGACCATGGCGGCCGCGGTAATAGCCGTCATCGCAAGCCTCATCTGCAGCACGCTCGTGAAAAGCCTCCCTTCGGTGGCCCGCTTGCCAAAGTAGGCGAGGATGAGCGTCGCCATGCCGAAGTCCGCGATGGCGCAGAATACGGTGTAATCCGTCTGCAGCACCCCGAAGTACCCGAAGTCCACGGCCCCGAGGTTCCTCGCGATGAGGTTTTGCACCAGCACGGACACGCCCTGGATGAGGATGTTCACCAGGGAAATGAAAACGCCGATCTTTATGTTTTTGAATACTTGCAACGGCGATAAAATAGATGTTTTATTGGCAAATGTTTTGGTATTTTCTATTTTTGGGGCGGATTCGCGAGAGTGGCGGAATTGGCAGACGCACCAGACTTAGGATCTGGCACTTCGGTGTGAGGGTTCGACTCCCTCCTCTCGCATGTTTTTCTCACTTTTTTTAACAGTCTACCGGAGTCTATATGTCCGTTGAAATCAAAGAAACCAGTGCCACCGTGCGCACCATTGAAATTGCCATCCCTCAGGACGATCTGAAGGCGCCTTTCGAAAAGAAGCTCTCCCAGTACAAGAAGCAGGTCGCTCTCAAGGGTTTCCGCCAGGGCCAGGTGCCGAAAAACATGATTTTGAAGCAGTTCGGCGAATCCATCCGTCATGAGGTGGTGGACGAAGTCATCAACAAGCTCATCCAGGACGAACTCAAGAAGGCGAACATCATCCCGGCCGGCCCGATGAAGGGCGTGGACTTCAAGGACGACAAGGTCGCCGACATCCAGATCAAGGTCGAAGTCGAAGTCGACCCGGAAATCGACATCAAGGGCTACGCCGACCTCGGCATCACGGTCCCCGAAGTCGCCGTCCACGAAGAAGAAGTGAAGGCCGAATACGACCGCCTCATCCAGATGTGGAGCAAGGACGAACATGTCGACCGCGAAGCCAAGAAGGGCGACGTGGTTGTCGGTAACTATGTCGAAGTCGTCATTGACGGCGAAAAGCAGGAACTCCCGGAAAACAAGGAATTCCGCAGCCTCCTCGGCGAATCCGCTTCTCCGGGATTCGACGAAGGCCTCGTGGGCTCGAAGGCCGGCGAAGCCAAGGAAATCAACTTCAAGTACCCCGATGACCACAAGGACGAACGCTACCGTGGCAAGACTGCCCAGTTCAAGGTCGAAGTCACCGACATCCGCGAAATCGTTCCGCCCAAGATGGACGAAGAATTCTGCAAGCAGATCGGCGTGAAGGACGAAGACGACCTGAAGAACAACCTGGCCGAAGGCCTCGCCGCCCAGAAGAAGGACGCCGCCAAGACGAAGGCTATCAACGAGGCTATCGACAAGCTCATCGAAAGCAATCCGTTCGAAGTCCCGCAGTGCCGCATCGTCGACCTCATCCGTTGGACCATCAACCGTAACGTGCAAGACGAGAAGGACCGCGTGGAGCCGACTGAAGAACAGATTCAGCAGCTCTCTCCGGAAGCCGTCCACGAAATCAAGAAGCACCGCATCCTCGAGTTCGTCGCGGCAAAGGAAAAGATCCGCCCGACGCAGGCTGTTGTCGACGCCCGCCTCAAGGAAATGGCGAACGCCTACCATGTTGACTTTGAAACCCTGAAGGGCCACTTCCGCCAGTCCGGCCGCATCAACCAGCTCCGCGACGAGTTGCGCTTCCAGATGGCTGCCGACTTCCTCGTGGGTATCCGTCCGGCTGCCGAAGAATCCAAGGAATCCAAGTAAGGAGCTTCGATGATCATCCCTACCGTCATTGAGACCACCGGGCGTGGTGAGCGCGCCTACGACATCTATTCGCGCCTGTTGAAGGAGCGCATCATCTTCCTGGGTACCCCCATTAACGATGAGGTCGCCAACAACGTCATGGCACAGCTGATTTTCCTGGAATACGAAAACCCGGAAAAGGACATCACGCTGTACATCAACAGCCCGGGTGGTTACGTGTCGGCGGGGCTTGCCATTTACGACACCATGCAGCACGTGCGTCCGAACATCGCGACCATCTGCATCGGCAGTTGCGCCTCGATGGCGGCTGTGCTCCTCGCGGCCGGGACCAAGGGCAAGCGCTATGCGCTCCCGCATTCCCGCATCATGCTGCACCAGCCGTCCGGTGCCGCCACCGGCCAGTCCAGCGACATCCAGATTACGGCGAAGGAAATCGTGCGTACAAAGGATACTCTTACCGAGATCGTCGCGAAGCACACGGGCAGGAGCATCGACGAAGTGCGCACCAAGACGGACCGCGATTTCTACATGGGCCCCGAAGAGGCCATGCAGTTTGGTGTCATAGACGAAGTTTTCGTTCCGCGTAAAGAAGGAATCTGATGTATCGTAATGGGAAGAACCATCCTCGTGTGACATGTAGCTTCTGCGGCAAGCCTGCAGAGCAGGTCGAAAAAATGATTACGGGTGCGGGCGTGCATATCTGCAACGACTGCGTGACGATGTGTTACCGTATTCTCGAGGAGGATCTCGCCCGCGGCAAGCAGAAAGAGCCTATAACCGTCGAGAAAAAGCCGCTCCCGCTCCCGACCGAAATCAAGGCCCACTTGGACGATTTTGTCATCGGTCAGGAACAGGCCAAGAAGGCGCTTTCTGTGGCGGTGTACAACCATTACAAGCGCCTGCGTTACAAGCAGGAACACAGCTCCGTGAAGGGCGATGTCGAAGTCGACAAGTCCAACTTGCTCCTTGTGGGGCCGACCGGTTCGGGCAAGACGCTTCTGGCCCAGACGCTCGCCAGGTTCCTGGACGTGCCTTTCACCATTGCCGACGCGACTGTCTTGACTGAGGCTGGTTACGTGGGCGAAGACGTCGAAAATATTCTCGTTCGCTTGCTCCAGGCCGCCGACTACGATGTCGCCCGCGCCGAAAGCGGCATCATCTTCATCGACGAAATCGACAAGATCGCGAGGAAGACCGCGAACCCTTCCATCACGCGCGACGTGAGCGGCGAAGGCGTGCAGCAGGGCCTTCTCAAGATTCTCGAGGGTACCGTGGCCGCGGTCCCGCCCAAGGGCGGACGCAAGCACCCGGAACAGGCCCTCGTGCAAATCAACACGCGCAATATCCTCTTCATTTGCGGTGGCGCCTTCGAGACGCTCGACAAGATTATCGCACACCGCGTGAACAAGGGCGGCATGGGTTTTGGCGCCGACATCCGTTCCTCCGAGGACAACACCCTCACGGAACTCTTCAAGCAGCTTGAACCCGATGACCTGATCCAGTTCGGGCTCATTCCCGAAATTGTGGGCCGCTTGCCGATTGCTGTCGCCCTCGAAGAACTCGACGAAGACGCAATGCTCAACATCCTCACGCAGCCGAAGAACGCGCTCGTGAAGCAGTTCAAGAGTTTGTTCGCCATGGACGGTATCGAGCTGGAATTCAGCCCGGATGCCCTCAAGGAAATTGTCCGCGAAACCATGGCGCGCAAGACCGGTGCCCGTGGGCTCCGCTCCGTGATGGAGAAGGCTTTGCAGCAGGCGATGTTCGAACTGCCCGGCTCCGGGACCAAGAAACTCGAGCTCACCGCCGAGATGATCCGCAAGGGTCTCAACACGATAACGGCAGAAAAAAAGAAGCCGACAAAAAAGCTGGGCAAGAGCGTCGCCTAAGTTCCTTAGATTTTGATTTATTGAAACGGGAGAATACCCTTTGAGCTTTGACTTTTCCAAGACATACCCCCTGCTTCCGCTGCGCGATGCCGTCGTCTTTCCGATGACGACCCGTCGAATCCTCATAGGTCGCGACATCTCGCTGCGTGCCCTCGACCAGGCTGAATCTGCGGGTACGGAAATAGTCCTTGTCTCGCAGAGGAACATCGAACAGGAAGTCCTCGAAAACCCGATGCTGGACCTTTACAGCGTGGGTGTGGCCGCCCGGATTGACAGCGTCACGCCGTTCCCCAACGGTTGCGTGAAGGCTGTGCTGGAAGGCGTACAGATTGTGGACCTCCGTTCCATCAATACAAGCGACGGCTACATGCAGGTGACGGTGAGCGAGCGCAAGAACTCCATCAAGCTCACCGACAAGAGCAGCCGTTTTGCCGAGGTCCTTGCCCAGTTCAAGGCTTATTCTCTCAAGCACAACATTGCCGACGGCATGATGGATGCGCTGTTCGCCATGGACAGCCAGGTCAATACGCTTTACGGCATTATCCCCTTCCTCCAGATTTCTTTGAGCGAGCGCCAGAATCTTTTGGAATGCAATTCCATCGACGATCTGGCCAACCACATTGTCGCGCTCATGCAGGTGATGGACGAGAACGAGAACGTGCTCGTGCGCGTGCAGCAGAACGTGCGCCAGAAGATGGCCCAGCAGCAGAAGGAATGGTTCATCACCGAACAGATCCGCCAGTTGCAAGACGAACTGGATGGTGACAGCGCGGGGGCTTCGGAACCCGACCAGTTGCTGAAGAAAATCAAGGCGAAAAAATTTAGCCCCGCCATTGCCGAGAAGCTCGAAGACGAAATTGAACGCATGCGCATGATGCAGCCGACCTCGCCCGAATATGCGGTGAGCCGCAACTATGTCGACTGGTTCTTGAACTTGCCTTATGGCGTGTACACCGACACCGTGCTCAACATGAAGAAGGTGAAGAGTGAACTCGATTCCAAGCACTTCGGGCTCGATAAGGTGAAGGAACGCATCATGGAGTACGTCGCGGTGCTTAAGCTCACCGGGACGGAACGCCGTTCGCCGATTCTGTGCCTCGTGGGCCCTCCGGGCGTGGGCAAGACAACGCTTGTGGAATCCATCGCGAACGCCATGCAGCGTAACTTTGTCCGCATTACGCTTGGTGGCGTGCGTGACGAAGCCGAAATCCGCGGCCACCGCCGTACCTACATTGGTGCAATGCCGGGCCGCTTTATCCATGCGCTGCGCCGTGCCAAGTGCATGAACCCGATTATCCTCTTGGACGAAATCGACAAGATGGCAAGCGACTTCCGTGGCGACCCCGCGAGCGCGATGCTCGAGGTGCTGGACCCGGAACAGAACCACGACTTTACCGACCACTTCATGGAAGTGGGGCTCGACCTCAGCCGCGTGCTGTTTATCGCGACGGCGAACAGCGAGAGCGAAATCCCCGAGGCGCTGCGCGACAGGCTTGAAATTGTGCGTTTGCCCGGCTACTATCCGCACGAAAAGTTGCAGATTGCAAGCAAGTACCTGTTGCCGCGCATCTGCGAACGCACGGGCGTGAAGCTCGATGAACAGGTTTCCTTCGACGAAAAGATGGTGACCGAAGTGATGCGGGGCTGGACCCGCGAAGCGGGCGTGCGCGAATTGGAGCGCACCCTCGAGAACGTCGTGCGCCACCGTGCGAAAGAAATCGTGATGGGCAAAAAGTTCAAGCCCGAAATTACGGAAAAGCAGTTGCAAGAGTATTTGGGGGCGCCGAGGTTCCTCGATAGCCAGCTCCCGGAACCGGGAAGGCCGGGCATTGTGACTGGCCTAGCCTGGACGAGCGTGGGCGGCGAAATTCTCCCCATCGAATGTATGCTCTTGAGTGGCAAGGGCCAGATTATCATGACGGGTAAGCTTGGCGACGTGATGAAGGAATCCGCCCAGATTGCGGTCAGCCTCGTCCGCGAACGCTTGCACCGTTTCGGCATCGACCCCGCCATCGTGAAAAAGACGGACATCCATATCCACGTGCCCGAAGGTGCCGTGCCGAAGGACGGTCCTTCTGCGGGTATCGCCCTCACGCTGTGCTTGCTCTCTGCGTTCACCAAGATTCCGGTGCCGCCAGACATCGCGTTTACCGGCGAAGTGAGCCTCACGGGCGCTTGCCTTGCGATTGGCGGCCTCAACGAGAAGGCTTTGGCTGCACTCCAGGCCGGCGTGAAGACGCTTCGCCTCCCGGCCCAGAACAAGAAGGACGTGGACGAACTCCCGGCACCTGCGAAGAAGGGCCTCAAGATCTTTACGCACAAGCACATCGACGAAATCGTGAAGATTTTGTTTGTGCAGAAGAAAGCGAAGTAACGGTGAGCAGTGAGCCATGAGGCTTGAGGCACGAGGTTCGAGGCGCGAGGCTAGTGAATAAGAATCACACACTTCGTGCGTTAATATAAGACGGCGAAGCCGTGATATTTCTCCCTAGATCCTAGCCTCTGGGCCCTTATCCTTCACACCTCAAAGCGCCGTAGGCGCGACCTCACACCTCAAAGGTCGCGCAAGCGACCGACCTCGTTGCATAGCGATGAGTTGTGAGCTATGAGGCTCGAGGCACGAGGCTCGAGGCTCGGGAAAAAGCAGTGTGCGGTGTTTTATTATCTTTTTATCGGACATTTAACTTATAAACCTCAAAGCGCCGTAGGCGCGGCCTCACACCTCAAAGGTCGCGCAAGCGACCGACCTCATTGCTACTATGGAATTTACTCTCGAAGAAATGCGTTCTCACCTTGCCACTCTCGAAGCAAGGATTGCGGAAGCCTGCAAGGTTGCGGGCCGCAGCCGCGACTCGGTTAAACTTGTTTGGGTGAGCAAGTTCCACCCGGCAGAAGCCGTGGAAAATGCAATCAGCCTGGGTGCGACCGATTTTGGCGAGAACCGCGTGCAAGAGGCCGAACTCAAGTTCAGCGAGCCGCGCGTGGCAAAAGACGGGAGCCGCGTGCGTTGCCACGTGATTGGCCCCGTGCAGAGCAACAAGCTCAAGAAGGCGGCGATTGTCGCCGACTGCATCCATTCCATCGCAAGCATCGAGGCTGTGGAAAAATTGGAAAAAGTCTGCGCAGCCCAAGATAAAACGCTCGATATCCTTTTCCAGATTAACGCCGGCGAAGAAGAGACCAAGAGCGGGCTTGATGTACACGAGGCGAAAAATTTCTTGAACGAACTCGCGGCAAAGGCGGGTGCAGCATCTGCCGATGGCAAGAGCGAAAACTTCCCGCACCTGCGCTTCCGTGGGCTCATGACTATCGGCAAAAACACCGGTGTCGCCGAAGATTCCCGCGAGTGCTTCGCGTTCCTCCGCAACCTTCAGCAGAAATTCCTCGCGAAAGGCGGCGCCTTCGCGAAGTTCGACCAGCTTTCGATGGGCATGACGGGAGACCTGGAAGTCGCCATCGAGGAAGGCTCCACGATGATTCGCGTGGGCACGGCGCTCTTTGGCGAGCGTGACTACAGCAAACCTGTGAACGATCCGGTTTTATGAAGCTAGGCAAAAATACAGACCCGAACCTGCTGCTATCGATTGTTGGAGTAATTCTATTCCTCATCTTTGTTGTTGGAATCCTCATTTGGAAATATCTCGTTCCTAGGGGAGTGAATCCGTTTACGCTTTTCCCGCTCGTTTTCATGAGTGTGCTGATTGCCGTCATTTTTTTCATCCGCAAACTGGGCGGCCAGAAGGTAAAGCCCATGGCGGACATGCTCAAGGATGCGATGCTGACTCCGATTGATGCGCCTGCCACTCCGACACGGCCGACGTCACCGACGGTTTCTGCCTCGTCTGCTGCGGGGCCAGGGGGCTCCCGCACGTTTTCCATGGTTCCCGCAGATTCTGTCAACCCGCTACTCAAGAAGTACATGAAGAGGCTCAAACCGAGCGTTACCGCCATCTCGAACTTCTTCATGGATTTTATACAGTTCAACGGGGTCACCGAAAAACTCATGAAGTATTTCGCCCCGGATTCGGGCGATACCTACAAGGCGCTCTCGACGGTATTCCTGACAGACATCGACTACATCTCCAAAAACCTCGGGCATCCTGTGACATTGCAGACGTACGAGTCGTGCGGCTTTGTCGAGCTCATGTTGCGCCTCAGGACCGATGCGCCGTCTTCCACGGATTGGGATACGCTGGTGGTGCAGACGTTCGTGGAAAACCAGGTGGACATGGAAATGCTTGTGGCGGGGCTCGAGAAGAACCATTCCCAGCTCAATCCCACCATTGGCTGCTTCCTTTTCCCGGCGATTTTTATCGGGGTTTCCCCGGATGCGGTGAGAAAGTACATGCGCCTGATGTACGACTTCTCGGCGGCGCTTGCCAACATTGACGGGCGCCTGACGCCCATGGAAGTCCAGTGGCTCCAGTTTATGGAAAGGAATATCGGTGCAGGCGGCTTTGTGGGGCTTGCGCCGGGCCGGGCGCGGTTCACCACGCGGGTCGTGGGGTTCAAGGGCGCTACCCAGTCGAACGTCGAAACGCAAGAGGAGCCGCAGGCTTACCCGCAGGAAGAACCCCGCGTGGTTACGCCCGTGCCCGCCGGGGAATCCCCGGACGCCCTGGACGCTGCGACCGAGCTCAAGTCGCTCGTGGGGCTTGCCGGCGTCAAGCGCGAAATCGTCACGTTCCGGAATTTCCTCAAGGTCCAGGGCGTGCGCAAGAGCCGCGGCTTGTCCGTGCCCCCGACATCTTACCACCTCGTGTTCTCGGGCAATCCGGGAACCGGCAAGACGACCATCGCCCGCATCATTGCGCGCATCTTCAAGGAACTCGGAATCCTTTCGAAGGGCCACCTCGTAGAGGCCTCCCGTGCCGACCTTGTCGCCGGGTACATGGGGCAGACCGCCATAAAGACAAACAAAGTAATTGACAGCGCGTTAGACGGCGTCCTCTTCATCGACGAGGCGTACACGCTCTCGCGCAGCGCAGACAACGACTTTGGCCAGGAGGCGATAGACACGCTCCTCAAGCGCATGGAAGACGACCGCGACCGCCTCGTGGTCATCATCGCCGGGTACACGGACGAAATCAAGACTTTCGTGGATTCGAACCCGGGGCTCGCTTCCCGCTTCAACCGGTACATCGACTTCCCCGACTACACGCCCGCCGAGCTTGTCGAAATCTTCAAGCACATGGTCGCCAAGTACGACTACACGTTGAGTGCCGACGCCGAGACCGCGCTCAAGCAGTGCATCGCTCAGGCCGTAAGCAAAAAAGACGCCCGTTTCGGGAACGGGCGCTTTGTACGTAATTTGTTCGAAAAGTCAATCGAGCGTCAGGCAAACCGCCTCGCTGCCGATGTCGACCTTTCCAAGGCGAACGTCGGAGAGCTGGACGCTGCCGATATCCGCGGCTGATTGTGCAAGGCTAGAAACTGTTTTTCTTGCGGACAAACCTCACACCAGCCCAGAAAGAATGCTTTACATCGCTGTAGTAGGTGTCTTCGTAGGAGTCGTGGTAGGTTTCGGCAGTGATGTCTAGAGAATAGGCCACTCCAACGCCGACGTTCCATGTCTCGCTGATGCGGAAGAGCTTGCCAACTTCTAGTTTGAGGAACATGGTCGCCGAACCTTCGCGATCAAACAGCTCAGCGACTTCGTCATCAAATGTTTGTATAGACAAGCCGAAGGCGCCTTCTACGTAGGCATTGTACATGGGGTTGTCCGATCTGTTGAAGGGGAATAACGTAGCGGATATGCCCAAGAAGATGTGTACTACATCTGTTTCGACATCAGCACAGGAATCTCTATCGCATCTGACGTTTGAATTCCAGTAATTGCTTTCGCCGGATTGTTCGCCTATGCCAAGGAATCCGCGTATGCCGATGAAGTCCTTGATGAGAATACCTAGATCCCCTTCTATGTTAAAGCCTTTGCCGTCGAAGTCATGCTGGGCTTCGTAGTCCGAGTCGTAGCTGTAATCGTTGTCTTCTTCGTACGTCAAGGTGGAGATGTAGAAGTTCACGCCCAATCCCATGAAGAGAGAAAGGCTAGATTGCCTTTGTTGGACGGGGGGAACGGCATATGTTTGTTGTGGTTGCGGGTTGACCATGTATACCTGTTGCGGCGGCGGGTTTTGCTGCGGCATGACGACGTACTGGACATTTCCCGTCGGCTTCGGAACGGCGTAGTAGACGGGCTGCTGCGGATTCTGCTGCGGGATCTGTTGTGGATTCTGCTGTGGGGCCTGCTGTATGAATTCCTGCTGTTGCGTCTGGTCTTGCGTGTATTGTTGGTCTTGCTGGTCCTGCTGGAAGGTTTCCTGTTCCGAGGTTTCCTGCGGCATGGCTTCTTGTTGTGCTATGTCTGCTTCTTGGGCGAAACCTGTAGTGGCGCAAGCAAAGGCGCAGATGGCAATGATATTATGGATTCTTTTCATGTCCATTACTCCAAAGGGGGGGGATTGCTATTTGCTAATGTAATTTATTTAATCTCGTTTTATCCGTTTATTTGTTCAAATATTTATTTACCTGTGTAAAGAAGCGTTTGCGCTCAAGGTTAGGACTTGTTCTTCTTGCGTACGAATCTCACGCCGGCCCAGAACGACTGCTTTCCTCCGACATGGTCTGTAAAGGTGTCTTGTTCTTCGTCATAGGTGGAGAAGCTCAAGAAGTCAATAGAGTAGGCGATCCCGACGCCCACGTTCCAAGTCTTGCTGATGGAAAATAGCTTGCCGATCTCGATTTTCATGAAGAAAGATGCCGAGCCTGTATGGTCGAATGTCTCGGCAAAATCGTCGTCGTAATATTGTATGTCCATGGCGAGGTCTCCCTGGACATAAGAATTGTACATGGCGCCATTCGATCGGTTGAATGGGAATAGCGTTGCGGATACGCCGAAGATGAAGTCTGTTAGTTCTGTATCGACATTGCTACAGGAATCATTGCGGCATCTGATTCTGTAATTCCAGTAGTCGCTTTCTCCGGATTGAATGCCAACATCAAAAAAGCCGCGTACGCCAATGATGTCCTTGATAAGGACACCTGCCGATATCCCCAAGCTGCCGCCTAAACCGCTGTACAGGTGCTCTGTTTCGTATGTGGCGTTGTCGTTGCCAGCAACGAAGTCTTCGTCCCTTTCATAATACATCGAAGAGGCGTAGAAGTTTATGTCGAACCCCATGAAAAGGCTGATCCTGGATTCTCTGCGAGGTACGGGCGGGACGGGGACCGGTTGCTGTGGTTGGGGAGGAGGCATGTATGCTTGCTGGCTCTGCTGCTGGTATTGTGCCTGGGGCACGATAACATACTGGACCGTGTTCGTCTGCTGCGGAACGACGTAGTAGACGGGCTGCTGCGTGGCTTGCTGCTGAGGAACTTCCTGCTGTTGCGGGGTGTCCTGAGCGAAGCCTGTGGTGGCGCAAGTAAGGGCCAGGGCGCAGAGGGCGGCGATGTTGTGGATTGTTTTCATGTCCAGGGCCTCCAAAATGGGGTGGGGTAGCGTTGTTTGTCAATGTAGTTAATTTGTTTGGGCATGGGGAACGCTGCTTTATCCCTTTGATTCATAATGCATTAGGGGGCATTTTCGGCCCGTTTTTTTGTCCGGACGGAGAGCGCTTTTGGGGCGTTTAATTGTATTCACAAGTTATTAACAATTTTTGCCATATAATGTGTACGAATTTCTTGAAAAAAATTAATTTTTTTGAAAAAATCGCGATTTTCGTTGACAAAAGCCTATAAAACTTATTAAATTTGGTGCGCTCTAGTTTTCTAAGGAAAATTGGGGTTGTGCCAAAGTAGCTCAGCTGGTAGAGCAGCTGATTTGTAATCAGCCGGTCGTAGGTTCGATTCCTATCTTTGGCTTGACAAATGGGTCGTTGCCCGAGTGGTTAAAGGGGACGGACTGTAAATCCGTTGGCTTACGCCTACCGTGGTTCGAAACCACGACGGCCCACGCAACAAACGCCCTATGGTGTGAGAGCGCCATAGGGCTTATGCCCAGGTAGCTCAGTGGTAGAGCACTTCCTTGGTAAGGAAGAGGTCTCGGGTCCGACTCCCGATCTGGGCTCTCACTAAAATGGAGATAGAATAATGGCAAAAGAACATTTTGACAGAAGCAAGCCGCACTGCAACATCGGCACCATCGGCCACGTTGACCACGGCAAGACCACCCTCACCGCTGCAATCTGCACGACCCTCGCCGCCAAGGGTCTCGCCAGCGCCAAGCGTTTCGACGAAATCGACAACGCTCCGGAAGAAAAGGCCCGTGGTATCACGATCAACACCTCGCACGTGGAATACACCACTGCCAACCGTCACTACGCCCACGTCGACTGCCCGGGGCACGCCGACTACGTGAAGAACATGGTGACCGGTGCTGCCCAGATGGACGGCGCTATCCTCGTCGTCGCCGCCACTGACGGCCCGATGCCGCAGACCCGCGAACACATCCTCCTCGCCCACCAGGTGGGCGTGCCGAAGATCGTCGTGTTCATGAACAAGTGCGACATGGTCGACGACCCGGAACTCCTCGACCTCGTCGAGATGGAAGTCCGCGAACTCCTGTCCAAGTACGATTTTGACGGCGACAACACCCCGGTGATCCGCGGTTCCGCCCTCAAGGCCCTCGAAGGCGACGCCGCCTACCAGGACAAGGTCATGGAACTCATGGACGCCTGCGACACCTACATCCCGCTGCCGCAGCGCGAGACCGACAAGCCGTTCCTGATGCCGATCGAAGACGTCTTCACGATCACGGGTCGTGGCACCGTCGCTACCGGCCGTATCGAACGCGGTACCGTCCACCTGAACGACAAGGTCGAACGCGTCGGCCTCGGCGAGACCACCGAATACGTCATCACGGGCGTGGAAATGTTCCGCAAGCTCCTCGACGACGCCCAGGCCGGTGACAACGTCGGTCTCCTCCTCCGCGGCGCCGAAAAGAAGGACATCGTCCGTGGCATGGTTCTCGCCGCCCCGAAGTCCGTCACTCCGCACACCGAATTCAAGGCCGAGATCTACGTCCTCACGAAGGACGAAGGTGGCCGCCACACGCCGTTCATGAACGGCTACCGTCCGCAGTTCTACTTCCGCACCACCGACGTGACTGGCACGATCCAGCTCCCGGAAGGTGTCGAAATGGTGACCCCGGGTGACACCGTGACCATCCACGTGAACCTCATCGCCCCGATCGCCATGGAAAAGCAGCTCCGCTTCGCTATCCGCGAAGGTGGCCGCACTGTTGGCGCTGGTTCCGTAACTGAAATCATCAAGTAATCAGGATTAAAAATGCCTAGAGAACTCATCGTGCTCGAATGCACAGAATGCAATCAGCGCAACTATGATTGCGACAAGAACAAGCGTCTTCACCCTTCCCGCGTGGAATACAAGAAGTACTGCCGTTTCTGCCGCAAGCATACTGTTCACAAGGAATCCAAGTAAGGAAATCCGAATAGGTCGATAGCTCAATTGGTAGAGTCACGGTCTCCAAAACCGTTGGTTGGGGGTTCGAGTCCCTCTCGACCTGCTCATTTCCTCAGGAGTCATTATGCGTAAGATCCAGCAATATGTCAAGGAATCCATTCAGGAACTGAAAAAGGTTACTTGGCCTACTTGGGAAGAACTCAAAGGTTCGACGCTCGTCGTGATGCTCTTCAGCGTCATCATGGGCTGCTATATTGCCGGACTTGATGTGGGTCTTTCCTGGATTGTCGACAAGATCATGGGAAGAGGTTAATTGTATGGCCAAGCAGTGGTATGCAGTTCACACCTTTACCGGTCAGGAAAACAACATCAAGAAACGTCTTGAGCAGATGATTGAACGCGAAGGCGTTCAAGACAGGTTTGGTCAAATACTGGTGCCTACTCGCGAAGTTGTTAGCAACGTCCGCGGCAGGCGCCGTACTTCTGTTCAGAACTTGTTCCCTGCTTATATCATCATTGAAATGGAGCTGGACGAGCTCACCCAGCACCTGGTGTCGACCATTAACGGCGTCACCCATTTCGGCGGAATGACACGCGCTTCTCGTGTTCCTGTTCCGCTTCGTCAGAGCGAGGTCGATCGTCTTCTTGGGGTTAATCCTGAAAATCCCGTGGAAGGCGAGATCCAAATTCCGTACACAATTGGCGAAAATGTCTGCATCAAGGAAGGTCCTTTCAAGGGCTTTGTGGGCGTCGTAGACGAGATTATGGACTCCAAGGTCAAGGTCATGGTGTCCGTTTTCGGCCGTTCTACGCCTGTCGAACTCGCCTTTAACCAGGTCGAGTCCGCCGACGCTTAGTTTGTACGGTTTTTGAAACGGAGATAATAAAGTGGCAAAGAAAATTACAGGTTATATCAAGCTCCAGATTCCCGCAGGCGCTGCTAACCCGGCTCCCCCGGTGGGTCCTGCCCTCGGTCAGAAGGGCGTGAACATCATGGAGTTCTGCAAACAGTTTAACGCAAAGACCCAGAACGACAAGGGCATGATTGTCCCGGTCGTCATTACGGTTTATGCGGACAAGAGCTTTACCTTCATCACGAAGGTATCGCCGGTGCCGGCCCTCATCAAGAAGGCTGTCGGTATCGAAAGCGGCTCTGGCGAACCCAACCGTAAGAAAGTTGGCAAGATCACCAAGGCCCAGATCCAGGAAATCGCCCAAAAGAAGATGCCGGATCTAAACACAATCGACCTCGAAGCCGCAATGCGCATGGTCGCGGGTACTGCTCGCTCCATGGGTATCGATGTGGTTGACTGAGGCAGGTAATTCACCGTTACGTATCTGACAGGAAAATTTCATGTTCAGAGGAAAAAAATACAAGAAGATTGCCGAATCCATTGACCGTGCCAAGGCGTACGGCTTGAAGGAAGCAATCGAAATACTCAAAAAGTCCGAATTGAAGTTCGACCAGACAGTCGAAGTACACTTCAATCTCGGTGTGGACCCAAAACATTCCGACCAAGTGGTTCGTGGCACTGTCGTGCTTCCGCATGGTACCGGTCGTCCGGTCCGCGTTCTCGTTTTCTGCAAGGACAACAACATTGAAGTTGCAAAGAACGCTGGCGCAGACTATGCAGGTGGTGCTGACTTGGTTCAGAAGATTCAGGAAGGCTGGCTGGACTTCGATTCCGTCGTTGCTACTCCCGACATGATGCCGGTGATTAGTAAGGTCGCTCAGGTCCTCGGTCCTCGCGGTTTGATGCCTTCTCCGAAGGCCGGCACGGTTACGGTTAACGTGGCCCAGACGGTCAAGGAACTCAAGGCAGGTAAGATTTCTTACCGCGTTGACAAGGGTGCGAACGTTCACGCTCCTGTTGGCAAGCTCTCCTTCACCGTCGACCAGCTGGCTGAAAACACCCAGTCTGTCATCGACTCTGTCGTGAAGAACAAGCCGCAATCTTCTAAGGGCACATACATCAAGAGCCTCACTTTGACGGCTACGATGGCCCCGGGCATCAAACTTGATATGGCATTGACACGATAGGAGAAACCATGAAAGCTGTAGTTAAGAAACAACAGACCGTGGACGCCCTCGTTGAATCCTTCAAGGATGCTACCGCCGTCTACCTGCTCAATTACCAGGGCATCACTGTCGAAAAGGACAACGCCCTCCGCAAGGCTCTCGCCTCTAAGGGTGTCAAGTACCACGCTGTGAAGAACACTCTTCTCAAGCGCGTGCTCGCCGCTCTCAAGGTCGAAGGTCTCGACGATATGCTGACCGGTGCAACATCCGTCATGGTCGGCTTCGCAGATGACCCGCTTCTGCCTGCCCGCGAAATTGAAGCATTCCACAAAGCAAACCCCGATTTCTTGATTGCCAAGAGCGTCTTCCTCGATGGGAAGCCGATGCCTGGCTCCGAAGTCGTGAACCTCGCCAAGATCCCGGATCGCAAGGGCATGATCGCTCAGATCGTCGCCATCGCTCTCGGACCTGGTGGCACGATCGCCGGCCAAATCAAGGCACTCCAGGAAAAGCTGGAAAAAGAATCGGGTTCCGAAGCGGCCCCCGAAGCGGCTCCCGAAGCTGCTGCTGCACCGGAAGCTTAACAACAAACCACAAACCAAAACTTTTAAACGGAATAATCGGAGAAACACATCATGGCAACTGATATCAAGGCATTGG